>JALCZJ010000008.1 GCA_022690815.1 Ferrimicrobium sp. | reverse complement strand
ATTGGCCTTTGGTCCGCGTTTACGCGAGAGCGCCTCGGTGCTCTGCGCCTCTATTATCCGTCTCCACTTAAGTGATCTGAGACGAGAAGAGTCCCTCTCTGCGCAAGAGCGCACCCTTTTGCCCCTTAGGGCTGGAGTCGTAGGCCTTGATGATCCTCGCCTTGTAGCTCGCAGAGAGTACCCGTCTCGTTGCTTTGGGTGGGACCATCACCTCTTGGGTTGTTTTGTTCTTGCCTGTTTCATCGTAGGTAGCCATCTCAACATCTCTGCCTTCTCGCCCTCATTGATTTATTTTTTAAACCTCGCACACACTGATACTGAGACCTAGGGCCATTGAGAGCTGAACCTATCTCGGTCACTATCTTATCGATCTTGTATCCGTTCTCAGTAGCCCAGGTCAATACCCGAGCTACTTGCCGGTCTACGTCTGACTTCTGGTCAGACGAGGATACCCGAGCATATTTAACGGTGGAACCGTGCTTCTCTGATGATGACTCCAGATCTCCAACAAGGATCAGTTTATTACCTGCGCGATGAGTCGGCACAGGCATCTTGCCCGTTCCATACCACCTATACGCCGTTTGAGGGTGTGTGCCCTGGGACAGCGCCCACTCACGTAGGTTCATTAACAGTCATTATGGTAGGTGTGTTAGCCAACTGCTGCAGCCCTCACCGTCGCGTTCTCGGACCTCGTTCCCTCATATTGGATCCATGCGAAACTCGACGCGAGCACAACAGTGAGCTACCCGTGCAAAGAGCTGCTCATCCAGCGCTCGCTCGTGCTTCTCACTGGCTTTCACCTCAATCTCATTCGTTGTCTCGCTGCTCACCAGGTTCAGCGGGGATGTATACGCTTACCCGGCTCGCGCAATCTTTGGCCATCGGCCAAAATAGACCATGAACGCGCCTTTGGACCTCGCGCGGCACGTCCCTCTCTCACACTGGCCAGCCACAATAAGAGGTCTCCATCCGCACTAACAGCTAGGCAGCACCAGATGAGTTGTTGTCTGACCCCGTCGCGGCTGGCACGTCCGAGGACAGCACAAACTCATCAAGGGGTAGCGGCTTGGCAAAAAGATACCCTTGGCCAAAGCGAATGCCGAGCCACTTGAGCGTGTCGAGCTCTCGTTCGGTCTCGATACCCTCCGCGATGACGAGCGCTGCGCTCTGGGCAGCAAATCGCACCGTCACCTCGGTGAGCGACTGGTGGACCCGCGTTCGATCGATGTCCTTGACCCAAGATCGATCGATCTTGATCATCTGGGGTCGAATACTCGAGAACAACTGCAACGAGTTGTATTCTGGAACGGTGTCGTCGATCGCCACCTGCAACCCGACGGGAAAGTGTCGCATGAGCTGTGCAAGCGATGCCATGGAATCCGACTCGCTGCCACGACGTCCCGAAATTTCGAAGAACACCTCCCCATGACGATTTTTCAACCGAATGAGCTGGTTGGTATCTCCCTCGATCAAGAAGCGATGACTCACGTTCACACTGATCCACAACTCAGACGGTAGTTTCTCAAGAGCCCCCAACGAGTTCGCGAGCATCGCCCCCTCCACCGCCAGGGCAGTTTTGGCATCAAGACCAGCAAGATAGGGGACTGGCGATGCGCCGTTGATCCGGTTCAGAATCTCGTATCCAACGACGACTCCGCTCTCCAAATCCAAGACTGGCTGCACAAAGGTCTTAATCTTGTGGTCACCTGCGGGATGCGCGACGGCGTCGGAGCGTCGCAGGCTCCGTTTGATCTGTCGCGGGGTACCCGGCGATAGCCTCGCCGATGGTACCTTCTCTCGGCCCTTCACCGATGGCTCTTGGGTGTCAAGCAGATATTCCGATGGGCCATAGTAGAGGACCGACTCCCAATCGGCGACCCTTGGCTCGATGATCAACTCCGATGGGACCACCCCAACGAGCTCCTTCTTGCGACGTTGACGCCTCGCAAAGATCGGCCGGATCTGGACAAAGATGTCCTGGATGCTATGACGGATACCGATATAGGCGACGACGGCGTAGCTTGCCAGCACGAGGTTGATGATCGCGAAGACGGCGTTGTTCCAAAGCGCGCTGTAATAATCATGGATGAGTGTGTAGATGGTGAGGGCAATCAGCACGTACGGGGCAACCACGAACAAGAACGGAGCTACCGTTCGGCTCTTGACCTTTGGGGTTCTCATAAAACTGCCGTGCTCCCCGGTCAAGGCCTGCACGAGCGAACTCGCGGTGCCGGCCAGGTTGACCGGGATGAGAATCAGGTTAAATCCATAGATGCGAAGAATGTCGAGGCGCCGATATCCGCTGTACTTTAAGTCAGTCGACATCGCCCAGAAGTACGGGAGGGCCAGGAGAGCAAGATACGGGCTCACAAGCTGGTTAGCGAACGGAAAGATCAACAGGATCACCAACGCCACAGAGGTCCAGGTGATCGAGGCGAGATAGTTCGTTCGAAGGGCGAACTCACCGAACCGATGGTCGACATTCTTCCTCGCGGTTCCCTTGAAACGTCGTCGAAGCTTGGGAAGGATCAACAAGCCACCGTCAGCCCAACGCCTACGCTGAATCGCCAAAGAACCAAAGTCCGGCGGTGTCGCCGAATAGCTGAGGCGCTCGGGATAGTTATAGATCTTCCAACCCGCCGAGACCAGATCGATCGACGACTCGGTATCCTCGATTGCCGTTCGGTCGCTGACGTAACGCCGGATCGGATAGCCACCTTCGTAGGTGACGCTCTCGACGGCCTCGAGCGCGGTCTTACGAATGACGGCGTTCGCGCCAACCCAGAACGAAGCTGAATAGTTCGTCAAACCTTGGTGGACGATGTGCTGGATGTCGGTGGTAGCACCGGCGATGCGCTCCAGGCGGGTACCGGCCCCCGGGTAGGCACTGTAGGGAGTTTGGGTGACCCCGACGTCGGCGAACTCGTCCTGTTCCAAGAGGTGGACGAGGCGCAGGCAATACTCTGGCAACAACGTGCTGTCAGCGTCGAGGGTCAAGACGTAATCGGGATCACGAATCACGAGGTCGGCCTGCTCCTGCTCGGTCGGCACCAAGGTTCTTCCCGAGAGGGTCACGACGTCACAGTAGGCTCCCCCCATGAGGCCAAGGTACGAATTCAGGTTCATCGCCTTGTTTGCCTCATGTGACAAGGAGACATAGCGCTTGCGTTCAAAGCTCGTCAACCGCGCGGTGAAGGTGTTGACGAGCCGGGCATAGAGCTGGCGCGCTCGATCGATACTGAGGTAGTCACCCGATTGCGCCGCCTCGCGCAGAGCCACGGCCATCATCGAGAAGTCAGCGGCAAGTCGCTCAAAGACCTGCTGTTTTAAAAAGACGTCGGTGTGGTCCTCGATCGGAAGCGAACTGGCCTGGAGCTCCAACCACGAGACGGCAAAATCATAGTTCTCACCAAGACGGATCATCCCCTCAGAGTCGAGGTTCGATTGGTTGGCGAAACCGCGCTCGAAGTCAGCTTGCGCAGCGAGAAGATGCGCTCGCGGGTATGCCAGTAGCCGCTCAAGATCCCCGGGAAGCTCCCGGGCACCTTGGAGCAAGGCGCGGTTGTGGTCATCGGTCGGCTCCGGTGGATCATCGATCAAGAGCACGATCTCGATGTCTGGGTACTCCTGCAAGGCGACCGAAAGCAGGGTTGATCGGATCACCCGCGTCTCCTCCCGGTACGAGGGCACGATCGCGGTGAGCGTGGGTTGCTTCGTATCGAAGAACTGGTCGATGACTGCCCTTGGGATCCTGCGATGCTGACGAACACGATAGAGGTAGCCAAGGCGACTGGTGAGATAGGCCACCGAGGCGAAGATCAACAGCGTCACCATCGCGAGATAGACGATCGCGAGGAATTTCTGCTGGAGCGTATACGCCTCTTGGTTCAAGAATTGTGAGCTGAACCAGTAGATCAAGTACGTGATCCAACCAACGATCGTAATAACGATCGCCAAGCGTGCAAGAATGACCCGGCGCTCGGTAATACCTCTTGGAACCGGCGGAAGTGGCTGACGCATCCGGTCCGACCCGATCTGCCGTTTCATTCGATTGACCTGAGGTTGACTGGTTGTTCGGGCCATCAGCGTCCTATTCTTCCTTGCAATCTCCACAGCGCCTCCAAGCACGACACCGTCGGTGAAAACCTGGGAGCACCGACTCGGGCTACCATTTCACTACGCATGCACGCCAAGGCCTTGCCTCGTTGTCATGCTTCCCGATACCAGTCATGACATCGGCAGGAATCATCCATGGGTGAAGTCAATCCCAATGAATCGCGACAAGTACCACCAGGTTTGTCGATATTGCGATCAAGTTCACCCAGCTTTGGTTCGAACACCAAGAGGACTGAAGTTAACAAAAAGTTGACGGATCGGACAGTCTTCATGTTTCGAGATAGGACCAACGATGACCAACGATGAACCCTCCAACTCGCCCGCAACTCCTCTCATCACCGTCGCGGACATCGTCAAGTCGCACGAGTTCGGAAACGATGATGGCGGGGTCCCAACGCGGCGCTCCTTGGGTGCACGACTATCGTACTACTCTCCACTAAGGATCCTGATGGCGATCATCATGCTCGCCGGCCTCGGTTACTTCGCCACGAGGCAGGTTCAAAACGTCATCGCCAGCTCCGTGAGCGTCAAGCCAGAGTTCTTTGCCCCCTACGTCGATACGACGCTCACCCCAACCTATCAATTTCAAGACACAGGCGACAACGTCGCCAAACAGACCGTCCTCGGCTTTGTCACCGCTCCTCCGTCGGGGGCATGTACACCCAGCTGGGGTGGTTACTACACGCTCAGTGCAGCGGAGTCCCAGTTGAACCTCGCGAGAAGACTGGTCGAGTATCAGAACCTTGGAGGATCGATCATCATCTCCTTTGGGGGTCAGCGAGGTCGACACCTCTCGACCGTATGCTCGAGTCCACGTGCACTCGCCTCAGCCTACGCAGCGGTGATCTCCACCTACCACGTCTCAGCGATCGATCTGGACACCGAGGGCTCTGCGTTGAATAATTTCACCGCGATGACTCGCAGAGCCAAGGCTCTTCGGTTGCTCGAGGCCCAGTACCCCCACCTGCAGGTTTGGTTGACGCTCCCGGTGGCCACCGATGGGCTCCAGCAGAACGCACTTGGCGTGCTGCGCACCATGCTCACCAACAGGGTCCGTCTCGCTGGTGTCAACGTTATGACCATGGATTTCGGCGTGCCCAGCGAGAATATGGCGGACACCGTTGAGGCATCGCTCAAGGCCGCGGAAGTCCAACTTGGGCAAGCATTCCTCCATCACGGCCTACACCTCACCAGCAAGCAGATCTTTAACAGGATGGGGGCCACCGTCGAAATAGGTCAAAACAACGACTTCGGCGAGGTGTTCACGACATCGGACGCGCGCTCCTTAGCCAAGTTCGCGCTCAGTTATTCGCTGCGTCGACTCTCCATGTGGTCCCTTAATCGGGACGCCCCTTGTCCGACTACCTTTGGCAACCAGGAGATCTACTCAAACACCTGCAGTGGCACGAGCCAGACTGACCTTGAGTTCTCGAATATATTCAGCCACTTGCTGCCTGGTTCCATCACCAGCCAGCACCAGGTCATTCTCGCACCCAACGACATCTCCACCAATCCTGCCAACGCGCCTTATCCGATTTGGCAACCAAACTTTCCGTACCCGGAGCACTACAAAGTGGTCTGGAATGGCTATGTCTACGAAGCCAAATACTACAACCAGGGGACCCAACCGACACAGACCTACCAGTACAGCTACCAGACGCCGTGGCTCCTCGTCGGACCAGTCCTCAAAACCGACCACGCACCCGTTTTGAAAAAGTTGGCACCAGGAACCTATCCTGCATGGAGCGCCAAACAGACCTACAATGCCGGCACGAACGTCGAAATTGGGGGGGAGGGCTACCAGGCAAAGTACTACAACCAGGGCGACAACCCGACCCTGGCGCTGTCAAACCCAACCTCCTCTCCGTGGAAGCCGCTCTTCACACTGCCCGGAGAACCAGCACTCAACTGAGCAATACTCAACTGGGCAATACCGAACTGTAATAACGCGAGACAAGCTCGTCCATCCAGAATTCGCCAAAGGATAGCTCCCGCGCAACCGAGGGCACGATGCAGGCCATCTTGCCATTCGGGCCTTTGTTCCATAGTTCCACCTCAAGTACCAGCCCTCGGGCGACGACACTCCTAAAAAAGGATGTAGGACAAGAACAGCCTGAACCACCTCGCCCAGATGCTAGCCTCGGCGCAGGTGGCTAGGGGTTACAAATGAGCGCCAGCTCAAAGGGGTCATGATGAGCAGAAGCCGGTCAACAACATGGGGTCTTCGTGCCCTCCTCAGCCTCGCGATGACGGCGTCGGTCGCCCTCGTGGGCCACGGCTACTTGGACGTACCTGCCTCGGGCCATCACCTAGATCTCACCGCAGACACGGTTGCACCAACTGTTCCGTTTGCCCCCTACGTCGACATGACACTTCCACCGGTCGGCAACCTTGCCTCGCTCGCCAACCAAGCCGGTATCAAGTCAGCGACTCTCGCCTTTATCGTCGCCGAGGGAACGAGCTGCGTCCCCTCATGGGGTAACTACTTCCCTGTCGGCACTAACAACGGAGAGTTTCAGAACGAGATCGCAAGCTTTGCGGCCGCTGGCGGCCAGCCTATCATCTCGTTTGGGGGAGAGATCAACAACGAACTCGCCTCCGTGTGTAGTTCGGTCTCAACGTTAGAGAACGCTTACCAGGAGGTCGTCGAACGCTACCACGTCTACTCGCTGGACTTTGACATCGAGGGCACGCAACTCAACAACACCGCGGCCAACAACCGACGCAATCAGGCGCTCGCCCTCCTCCAAACCAACGAGGCTGCCTTGGGTCACCCAGTGACCATCTCCTATACGCTCCCAGTCCTGCCAACTGGCCTTCTTGCCAACTCGCTGGCGCTGCTCCAATCAGCGATCACTAATGGTGTTAAGGTGAGCGTCGTCAACGTCATGGCGATGGATTACGGTGCGGCCAACGCTCCTGACCCAAGTGATATGGGGACCTACGCCATCGATGCCGGAGAATCGACCGAGGCTCAGCTCGCCAAGCTGTATCCCAACCGCTCAAGTAACCAGCTGTGGTCGATGATCGGAATCACGCCGATGATCGGGCAAAACGACTTGAGCGGCGAGATCTTCACCACACAAAATGCCGACCAGCTTGCCCAATTCGCCGAGTCACACGACATCGGACGCCTCTCCTACTGGGAACTCCATCGAGATGTTGCCTGTGCCGACGATGCCGACGTTGACTCCAACTATTGTTCCGGTACCACACAGACCCCGTATCAGTTCGCATCCATCTTCGGCGCAATACCAGCCACCACACCCACGAATCCGACATCGCCGACATCCCCACCTCCTACCACGAGTACCGGCACAAGCGGTTCGTCCAACCTCGCACTCACGTTGTCGACCTCGACAAGCTGGTATAACGGTTGCAACATGTCTGGGACCGTCACCAACAAATCCGGCGAGACGGTCTCGGCCTGGCAGGTAGGGCTGGTGCTGGGAAGTGGCGACAGCGTCGTGAACATCTGGAATGCAAATTCGACTCCCTCTGTGACCGGGGCCACGGTTTCTAACGTGAGCTACAACGGAACGCTTGCGCCAGGAGCGAGTACGACCTTTGGCTTCCAGATCTCAGGGGATTGCTCGACCGTCACCGCCTAAGCATCACCGCTCTCGGCTACCGAATTGCGCCGAAGAACACGATCCACGCCAGCGAGTGGACCCCCGACGGATCGCCAACGATCGGTTTGATGTCACTTCGCTGCATCCTATCGCCGCACGTCGGGACCGTGATCGAGGTTGGTACCCTTATCAACAGCCCATCTGCAGATGAGAAGCCAACAGCTTGGTCTCCCTCGCAGCCATCACCCACTAATCGGACAATTCCTGCCAATGGTGCCCGCCTGCGAGGCAAAGACGACAGCAATCGCCACCAGCATCCAGCCAGTCTGGGCGAAAGCAGACCTCCTTGCAAGCAAACTCCTGCCACCCGACTTTATCTCTCGTAAACCGTCTCACAAGCACTGAGACCGTCTCCACCAGGTAGAGCACGAGCAACCGGCTGGTTGGCGAAGGAATCGATCCGCCAAGCGCAGCGTCAGGCATTGCTAAGAGTAGGCACAGACGACCACGACATCGGCCTCGACGTTGGCACCCGTTGCTCCAGCACGACATGAGCTCCACTCAGAGCGACCACAGCTACTGGGATCTCCTCTCGATACTGCAATACAAACCTCTAGCACTTGTTGGCGCTAGGCGCCCACCCGCTTCGACGTCGAGTCTCACGATCCCCTGGCGATCAGAGCATCCAAAATCGGCCAGCGTCCATTGATCCCACGACACTCGGTGCTCGCGGGGGCTCGGTGCTTACGGGGCTCTACACTTGCCGGGATCAGAATCTCTGGCGTTGACCCGACACGAGGAGCCATTGATGCGGACCTGGAACTTATCCCGCTTCCCTCGACTCCACATCAATCGCGACACTCGGATGAATGCATCACTCCCCCTAGTCGCCACCCCACTGCATCAATGCTCACTTGGTGAAGTACCAATCCTCAGGCGTGAGATTCAAGTACGGATTCTGGACAACACCAGCGAGTTTGCTCGCGATGGCCGATATGCCAGCATCCGGCAATGGGCGATAGATATCGGGCAGTTGCTTGGCCATGTAGTTTTGGTAGGCATCCAACGCCGCCGCCGGATCCGACGACGTATGCGTCGCAGCAATCAGCGCATTTGCTGTTGAGCTATCGTAGTTGCCGTAATTCGACCCTGCACCCGTTGCGAACAGCTCCCCCCCGGTCGGGTAGTTGTCGGGGCTATACTCCCAGGTACCTGCCAAAATCATCTGCCATTTACAGGCCGCCTGAGACGGCGTGCATGGGGCCTCATCAGCAAAGACAGTGTTGCCATTGGCCGACGTCAACACGATATTGATACCAGCTTGCTTCGCAGCCGACGCGTAGGCGGTCATCTCTTCAGTCAACGAGTTGTCTCCTGAATAGTATTCGAGGTTGATCGTGAGGGCGAGCCCTCTCGGCACTCCATGACCACACTCAGTCGCCGCGCTGCCTGGGCTTTCACAGGTCATGACGCCATTGACCATCTTGAAACCATGGGCGACAAGGAGGTTCTTCGCAGCTGAGATAGAGTATGGATAAAGATCCGTTCTCGATGTAGCATCGGCAAATGGATTGCTCGGCACAACCGGGACCGGTGAGTAGTTCGGCACCGCATAACCCTTTAAGAAATTCTTGATCCAGGCAGGTTGATCCACCAGGTGTTGCAGCGCTTGGCGGAAGTAAAGTTGCTTAAAGAGCGGTCCAAAAGTAGGGTTGTTAAAGTTCATGTTCCAGTAGGAGAATCCAAATTCTATCCACGGCTCGATCTTGTACCCGAGAGACTCCACATAGGACTTCTGGGTGACATCCGTGTTCGGGAGATAACCATAGGTGATGGCATTGTTACCGGCTCGAAGGACGTTGAACTCGGCAGACGACGACGTGAACGGTAGTTCCACGAACTGTGCCAACTTCGCCTTGACCGGTCCTGAGTATTTAGTATTTGGAACAAAGACCGCTTTGCCTGCCGTCGTAAAGCTCGATAGCTTCCATGGGCCATCGACCACCGACCAGATCGGGCTTGTGGCATAGGTCGAGAGATCCCCAGCTTGTGAGTTCAGAAACTTGTACACCTCTTGTGCGCCAGCGGTCGTGAGATCAGGCGCGGTTGTCGAGGTTGCACTCGGGGTTGGGCCAGAGATCGAAGTCTTATCCCATGCCAATGGCAGTGGGGTGATCTGACTCAACTCGTTGTAGGTGAACCAAGTAGGGTTGTACGATTGATTGAGGTCGAAGACCACCGTCGAAGAGTTTGGTGCTGAGTAGGACACGACATTGTCTGGAAAATCACCAGGTACATAGGCACCATAATCGGTCTTGTTGGCCTTTAGAAGGTTCATCCAGAAGATCACGTCCCGTGAGGTGACAGGTTCGCCGTTTGACCACTGATACTTCTTGAGTGTGATGGTGACCGTCTTATCGTTGTTCGAGTACACCGGAGCATTACCAATCGAGAGGTCATAGTTGATCTCTGCCTTATTGCCGTTGCCAAAGAAGTACAGCGGCCGATACATCAGAATCTGGAACTGTGCAAGATTCGCGATTGAGAAGTCCGCTCCCGAGGTGAGTGGAAAGATATAGTTGGGGTTAGCACCAGCCGCCTCAGCGTAATAGGCCACTCCACCGCTCGTGCTCGAACTCGACTTCGCGGTTGACGATGATGTCGACCCACACGCCGCGAGCACCATTGCCGCTGACGCGGTTATCCCGATCATCGCGATGGCCTTGCGCCGTACTGTGCTTCGCATGTGCTATTCCCCCTTAGTCCTGACCCCCAACCGGTCGTGTTACAGAGAACCTTACACGGTCCACCCAGGCTCTCCACAACATTTTCCTCACTTATTTCATAAGTTGTTAATTTCTTAACATTTCGTGAGATGGTCGCTAGTCTCGGCCGATGGCAATCGGGAGCGGGCCATGAAGCGGTCAAGTCCATACCAGCAACCGGGGATGAGAAGGGACCACCAACCACGGAAGCTGTGGGAAGAAAGCTCTTATCGGGCACGACGTGTACACCAGAACGAGTCAATTGCCGGAGCACATCTTCTTGCGATCACACCAACCTTGGTGGCAAAGCCGAAAAGCCTATGTGCGGCCAAATGCCTTAAACGCCTTGGACTTATGCAGGGCGCTTGCGTTGGAACGTCAACGACGCGGTAGCGACGGTCGACGACCGCGCCCGACCATTTGGCACAGGTCTCATCAGGGGCTACTGCGCAGGTCGCACATTCGGCCTACGGTGATGGCGCCATCAGCGCTCTTCGTCGGCTCCGATCCCTATCACCAATCCATCAGCCTTCATCGCGGGCGACGAGGTCAAAAACACCGCCACGCCATCCACCGGCGTCACGATCTCCTCCTGGACCTCACCGAAGAGGTCACTCACCGTTCCTACCACATCTCCAGCATCAAGATCTTGCCCAACCTTGACGCGCGGCTCCCACCACCCCGCCTGCCGCGATCGCAGCCAGACGAACCGATGCAGGTGACGAACCGGCAGATCGGCCTCGATCGGCTCACTTGGCTCATACATCTTTAGGTAGGCAACGGTGCGCGCCAGACCACGAAGGTGGTGCTCGATGGCTTCGGTCTCGACCAGCCCACGCCCACCCGACTCGGCGATAATCGAGGGCACGTTGAGCCCTCCAGCAATCTGTGAGGTCGCGCCGGTGACCGCGGGGTCGACGGTCGGTTGATGGATGGAGAAGGGAAAGCCATAAGCCTGGGCCAACGCTCTGGAGGCGTCCTGGACGGGCGAGTCATCATAGATAGTGAAGCGGAACAGGTCCTCGACCATGTCACCGGCGTGCAGGTCGATGAAGTAATCTGATCCCTTGATGAGCTCCTCGGTAACGAAGAAGGCGAGGGCATCGGAGTAGCTCCCATTCGGGTCGCCAGGGAAGCATCGGTTGAGGTTCTTCTGATCCCGGGGTGAGACGAATGGACTGCGCTCATAGAACGAATCCAAGTTGAGCGTCGGCACCGCTCTGATCCGGCCAGCAAGCCTCTCGGGGTCGATACTCTTCATAAAACTTCTCACCGCCTGCTGAGAGGTGTACTCGCACCCATGAACCCCGGCCACCAGCGTCAGAGTTGGCCCATCGCCGGCACCATGGATCTCGAAGTAGGGGATCTCGAGATGCGATATCGCTGGCAGTGAACTGGTGAGAAGACGCTGCTCCATAAGGTTACCTCCCCTGGGCTTGACGCGTCAGATAACAGACACCAACAAACGCCCGATAGAGGGCCAACGGATCCTGTCCCTGAATTGCCGCGGAGCGCACCCCCGTGCGTTCAACGCCGCCAATCCAACTGGCGAGTTCCGCCTGATCGGCGGTCTGAAACGACATGGTGATGGTCGCTGGAAGTTCAATGGCGGGAAGGGCGATTGATGCCGCAGTCTCAACGGCGCGCTCGGCTGCTTCGGCAATAAGCTTGTGTGCCCGATGTGGGTGCAGATTTGAAGCCGCGAACCGGGTGATTGAGTCCTTCACCTGGACCATAATCGCCTGGGTCATGATGGGCGCCGCCTGTTGCGCCGTCGCGAGATCGCCGCTGATCAGGCCGATGGGAACCTTGTGGCCCAGCGCGACGAGGGCATTGACGCCACTCTCTCCGACTTCGACATCGTTAACACGCAGTTCGGTGAAGACCGAGGGGTTGTAGCTATGCGACATCACCGAGGGCACCCCGGAGATGCTGCCGTGGTAGCCGACGAAGAAGATAACGTCAAAATCCGCGGTCAGACCTTCCATCATGTAGCCCGGCTTATGAGCGCCCGAGATGTAGGTGGCATCGCCATGGAGCAGTCTCGGATCCAGGTTCTGCATCCGATAGTGGGCATCGTTGACCACGAACTCAGTGGCACCCGCTGTGAGCGCGCCGTCGATTGCGGCGTTGATCTCTGCCAGCGTGAGCTCCTGACCCATCGACACCGCAGGACCGCTGCCGGTGCATTGATCCCAGTCCACGATGCCAGAGATGCCCTCCATGTCAAAACTGATATATACCTTCATCGTTGATGCTCCTCTCTACTATCTCATATCTCAAGTATCTCATATCTGGTCACGACTCCTGGACCGTGGATCGCTCCGAAACCCGATCGTAGAACCGTTTCGCTCGGCTCGTGTCGAGCCGGTAACCGACGACACACTGCCCACGGTCACTGCTGCCGATCAACCCCAGCCGTTGAACTCGACCAAACGTTTTAACAGCCGGTCCAAAGAGCGCTACTGGCCTGCCGGGACGTGGGTGCGCGGTATCGACTTCGCCCGATCCCACCCGGCCTCGCGGACGGCATACGTCGCATCAGCCTTGGTCGAAACCGCTGCGTGACGTCCATCGGCGGCCAAGATCACGATATGCATGATGAAGTTGTTCGATGACTCCACGAACTCGCCCAGCTCTCTGATCGCCGTCACTCCGGCCTCCTCGGGGCTCATCCCCTCGGCGAGGTAGCGTACCACCATGCGTGCCGTTGACGCCCGGAGGGAGAGCTCACCAAAGCCCGTGCAGGCTGCAGCTCCGTAGCGCGAATCACAGTAGTTGCCCGCCCCGATCACCGGCGAGTCGCCTGCTCGTCCCGGCCACTTCCATGCCCACCCGCTCGTGGAGACCGACGAAGCCATCGAACCGTCATCATTCAAGTAAAGAAAGTTGACCGTGCCGGCGGCCTTCTCTGGGTCGGTCGTCAGTGCCATCACTCTCTTGAGCGGATCCTGTGCCTCGCTGGGATCAAGTTGATCAACCGCGTGCTGCCAGGTCGCTCGAGCCGAATCGGTTAAGAGATCGGCTCCCTCGGCTCCCACTTCGTGGGCAAACTTCGCCGCCCCTTCACCAACGAGTAGAACGTGCGGCGAGCGCTCCATCACCGCCCGTGCGACAGAGATGGGATGACGATACCCGGCAAGTCCAGCCACGCAACCTGCACGCCGCGTGTCCCCATCCATAATGGAGGCATCGAGCTCGACTACACCCTCGAGGTTTGGCAGACCACCAGTCCCCACGCTGTGATCGTCAAGGTTGTCCTCGACAAACCACGCTGCTCGCTCCACCGCTGTAACCGGGTCAAGCCCGCCCTCAACATCAGCCCACACACCGTCGATTCCGATGGCACCATTGGCACTCGCAATCATCAACACTGTTTACCTTCTCCTTCCTTTGCACTCAGACGCCCCCAGGTCAGTCGACCCGGAGGCGTCACGAGATGCTCAACTTAAAACTCTAACCAATGATCGTCTGACCGATGAAACGCGGCTCTACTTGGTGAAGTACCAATCCTCAGGCGTGATGTACTCATAAGGACTCTGTGGGGTCGCCCCATGGAGGTTGGAGGCGATCTCCGAGAGCTGGACATCAGTGTCTGGCTGGTAGATCACCGGCAATTGCTTGGCCATGTAGTTCTGATAGTTATCCAGGGCGGTCTGTGCTTGGGAACCCGAGGAGGTCAGGGTAGCTGCAATCAAGGTATTCGCCGTCGAAGAGCTGTAGCTTCCGTCATTGGAGCCAGCTCCAGCTGCAAAGAGCGTCTCACCCGATGGGTAGTAATCTGGAGAGTAACTCCAACCACCGCCCCAGTTGGCCATCTCCCACGAACAGGCTGCCTGTTGTGGTGTGCACGCCGCCGAGTAGCTGATCACACCGGCAAACGGGGCTTGCGAGAGGTTGATCTTGATGCCAGCTTGCAGTGCGGCTGACTGGAAGGCTGTCATCTCTTCAGTAACAGAGTTCAACCCAGAAATGTACTTAAGGGTGAAGTTCATCGTCTGTCCACTCTTGACGCCAGATCCGCAATCACTGGGGCCGCTTCCTGGCGTGACACAGGTCATGACACCGCCAACCATCTTCCAGCCATGGGAGGTCAACAGCTTCTTTGCGTTCGTCGGCGAATACGGATACTGGACGGTCTTGGAGACGCTGTCATCGAAGGGGTTGGGTGGTACGGTTGGAACCGGCGAATACGACGGGGTACCATAACCCTTCAAGAAGGTGGAGACCCACTGGGGCTGGTCGACAAGCTCCTCCAGCGCCTGGCGGACGTAAAGCTGCTTAAAGATCGGACCAACAGTCGGATTGTTGAAGTTGATCGGCATGTAGTTGAAGCCAAAGATCTGCCACGGCGCAAATTTGTAGCCTTCGCTTGCCACCCGCGACTTCTGGGGGAGGTCGGTCACCGGCAGATAGCCATAACTAATGCTGTTACTCGAACTTAGGACGTTGAATTCGGCAGAGTCAGAGCTAAAGGGCAGCTCAACAAACTGGGACAGCGTCGGCTTGGGCGAGCCAGAATACTTGGTGTTCGGGACGAACACCGCCCTTCCTTCGGTCGTAAAGCTCTTCAACCGCCACGGACCATCGACGACTTGCCAGAGCGGATTGGTCGCATAGGTTGCAATCGACGTTGAGGCCGCGTTCAAGAACTTGTATACCGCCTGGGCTCCAGCCGTAGTCAGGTCTGGGGCGTTGGGGTCAGTGGCACTCGGTGTCGGAGCTGAGGCCGAGGTCTTGTCCCAGGCCAACGGTAGCGGCACAAGCTGAGAGAGTTCATTGTAGGTAAACCAGGTCGGGCTATAGGACTTATTGAGCTGCATGACAAAGGTCAACGGCCCCGTCGCTTTATAGGAAACGACGTTATCCGGGAAGTACCCCGGGACATAGTCAAACCACTGACTAGTATTCGCCTTGAGCAGGTTCATCCAAAAGACCAGATCTCGCGCGTCCACCGTCTCACCGTTGGACCACTTCCACCCCTTGAGCTGAATCGTCACCGTCTTGTCGCTGTTCGAATAGACCGGGGCGTCAGCAAGCGACTGCGAATAGTTGATCTCTGCCTTGCCATTCTTACCGAAGAAGTACAGGTTACGAAACATCAGGTTGTCAAACTCATAGAGGTTGACGTTGGACTCGTTCGCCCCATTCATGAGTGGAAAGATGTAGGTCGGAGGCGACAACGGCTGCTCCGCAAAGTAGGCAGTGCCTCCCTTCACCCTGGTCGTCGACGACGAGGAGGAGGACGATGACGACGAACTCGAGCTGGTTGATCCACACGCCGCCAACAAGAGCACGCTCGTCGCAGAGACCGCCACAAACTTGATCCAACTAGAACGCATATCCCGGTTCCCCCTGTTCCCTGAGCACCCCAGCTCAGTTGGACTGATCCTAGCGCATGTTCGCACGATCTGTAACCATTTGTACATCTTGAATTGACAAATTTACTTTCTTTTCATAAACTGTGGATCACGGCTTGGGTCAACACAACCCAAGTAGACACAGATCACCAGGGATGCAATCCCCAGGTGTGCCATGCTCAGGTGTGCCAGTCTCCGTCGAGGACGATCAACAACATCGATGTGGACCAGGCCATCACCCGTGAGACCTTGGGCACATCTCGGTTGACAAGTAGCCCACGAACTCGACACTCAATGCGCGATGACCTGGATTAACACGACGACGATCACGAACGACCCACAGGAAATGGAGATGACGCAATGAAGATGACAATCGTCGGGGCCGGAGCTATCGGTGGCATGCTCGGTGCCCACATGGCGGCGGCCGGCCACGAAATCACGCTGTGCGATGTAGATCATGCGCACATCGACGCCATTCGCGCCTATGGCCTTACCATCGAGGGCCCGATTGCCAACTTCACCGTGCACCCCAACGCCATCTACGCCGAAGAGTTGGCCGGCACGCATGAGCACCTGCTCGTCGCCGTGAAGAGTCATCACACTCGTAGAGCCGCAGCCCTGGTCGCGCCCCACTTGCGCAGTGACGGCATCTTGCTCACGGTCCAAAATGGGCTGACATTTGCGACCTTCTCGGAGTTCGTCGATCCAACCCAGATCGTCACCGCGTTTATCAACATCGGGGCCGACCTGATCGCGCCTGGCGTCATTCGTCAAGGCAACATCGCCGCCTTCTATGTCGGCGAACCGCTCAGCCATGAGGTCACCGACCGTGTCGAACGTCTCGTCGCCGCGCTCCCGTACGCGAAGAGTACCGATAATATCCTCGGCTTCCTCTGGGGCAAGGAGGCTTATGGCGCCATGCTCTATGCCGGAGCAGTCTCCGATCTATCGATCGCGGCGTCGCTCTCGGACCCGCGATACCACGACCTGATGATCGCAATCGCACGCGAGGTTCTCGATCAGGCCCCCGTCAAGGTCGAGGGATTCGACGGCTTCGAACCCAACGATCTCGAGGGATCACTCGAGCGTCTCGCAGCCTTCAACGCTGCCAGCGCCAAGTCCCATAGCGGGATCTATCGTGACCTGATGGTACGACGGCGCCCGACCGAGGTGACCGATCTTCTCCACGACCTCGCCGGACCATTGACAACCCACGTCGGACGCCTCATTCAAGCGATCGAGCGCAACGAGCGAACCTGCGAGGTCGCCAATCTCGACCTCGTGAACGCCTACTACCGTGCCCATCGCTTCGCTGAGCCGCTGCACGCAATCGTCCACTACCTTGAAGCCCCGCGACGATCATCATCGGGTCCACTCCATGGCTACCAGGTCGCCGTCAAGGACATCATCGCCGTCGCTGGGACTCCACTCGGCAACGGGAATCCAGTCGATATGGCAGGACCACCGTCCTCGGTTGAGGCGCCGGTGATCACGGCGCTTCGCGAAGCTGGGGCCGACGTCTTTGCGACCACCTCGCTGTTAGAGTATGCGCTCGGGTCGCCGCACCCACAGGTTCCAGAGGCACGCAATCCGGTTGCGCCCGCGCTCGTTGCCGGCGGCTCCAGTGGAGGATCGGCGGTCATCGTTGCCGTTGGGGCCGCTCAGATGGCACTTGGCACCGACACCGGAGGTTCCGTACGGATTCCCGCTCATTACTGTGGCGTCGTCGGTTTTAAACCGACCTACCAGCAGCTCTCGCTCCGAGGCGTCACGCCCCTTTCGCCAACACTTGATCACGTTGGCATTCTGGCTCACGATGTCGCAACCGCGGCGCTCGGTTATCGGACCCTGGCCGATTTGCCTCCCATAGCGCACCCAGGTCAACGCCGACCCCGCCTTGGGATGGTTCCAACGCAGTTCGCACCCGGCCTGCTAGATGCCACCGTCCGTGAGGCCATCACTCGCGCCCTTTCGCGATTGGAGCAAGCTGGTTACGAGTTCACTGAATTGGCGCCAGAACTCTTTGATCGTCTCGACCAAGCCTTCGAAGCCATCATTGGCTGGGAGGCTTACCAGATTCACGGACCACTGCTTGCGACCGATCCGGATCACTTCGGTGAGGAGACCGCTCGGGTGCTCACCCAATCGGCCTCGATCACCAACGATGAATACCAGCACGCCCTCGAAGAGCAACGAATGGGATCGGCGCAGCTATTGAAGGTCTTTGACACGATCGATTGCATCATCGGCCCGACTGCTCCCATGGTGGCCCCTGGCCAGAACCCCTCCGTCGACACACCCGAGGGTTATCTCGAAGGGATTATGACCCGTGTCTATAACCTGACCGGTCAGCCGGCGATTACCCTCCCGATCCCAGGCTCAAAGCTACCCGTCGGCATCCAGCTCGCTGCGGACACGGGTCACGATATGGCACTGCTCGATTGGGCCCAAGAGATTGAGACTGTCCTGAGCCATCCGTGATCATAAGGCCTTCGATCGCACCCGGGCCTTGGACGCGAGGTGCTTTCAGGCCGCACCACCGTGTTGATCGTACCACAACATGGCACCAATCGATCTCGCGTACGCCCGATATTGTGGATCGACAGGGATGGATGGTGCCGGGGTCAATCTGTCCTGTTCTCGTTGATCCTGCGATGATCGGGGCCGCTACCGAGGCTGCGATGCCTCGCTAATCTGGCGAATCCAAGTCTCGATGACCGAACCAAGGACTCCAAGGGGAACCGCTCCCTGTCCAAGGACTACCCCATGGAAGGCTCGGATGTCGAACGAGGCGCCGAGGGCTCGTTCGGCCACATGGCGCAGTCGCCGAATTTCTCGACGCCCGACCAGATAGGCGGTTGCCTGTCCCGGCCAGCCGATGTAGCGATCGATCTCGTTCGTGACGTTAGCCATGTTCGTCGCGCTGTTTTCGAACATGAACTCAACAGCGCGCTGTCGTGACCAACCGTAGTAATGCATCCCGGTATCAACGACGCATCGGCTAGCTCGCAGTGCATCGAACGACAGCATGCCAAGGCGGGCCAGGTCATCGCTGTAGATCCCCATCTCGTCGGCGAGCCGCTCGGCATAGAGACCCCACCCCTCGACGAAGGCGCTCACTTCAGCATCAAGGTAACGGCGAAAGGCCGGGAGCTCCTGCAAGGTCTGGGCGGTCGCGATCTGTAGATGATGGCCTGGCACACTCTCGTGATAGGCCAACGCCTCGTATTCGTATCGGAACCGTTCGGTCGGTGCGGTCGTCAACACACAGTGAGCACCAGGGCGTGAGCCGTCATCAGATGGTCCGCGGTAATAGGCGAGGGCGGCATTGTCGGCCTCGGCTGAGGAGATCTCTTCAATGACACAGTCGGCAATATCACGATCTGGGAACCATTTGGGCTGCTCACGCGTCGCGACCGCAAGCGCACGCGCGACCACATCGAGGATCTGTTGTCCGTTGTCAAAACGGAGGGCTGGATCCGAACGCAGGCGTTCGAACAGACCGCGCCGATCTCTAATCCCAAAGACGCGCCCACCAATCTCGGCCCACTCCTCATCCAGCCTGGCAAGGGTCCCAAGGCCGAGCTCATGGATCTCCTCGGGTGTCATCGCGGTCGTCGTATGACGCGCGAGTGCTCGTGCGTAGAGCTCTTCGCCACCTGCAATTGCATTGAGGCCGACCTCGTGATCTTGGCGTGCATGTGCCAGCGGATCACCAGCCAGGTAATCACGTAACGTTGCCATCGCCGGCCAGACGGTATCGCGCACCAAAGTGCGAATCCGTTCACGTTGACCCTCGTGTCCAGGAGGGAGGGTAACGTTGATGAAGCTGTCGTGGGCATCACCGAGTCCAAGGTGCCCATCGAGCTGAGAGATCGCCTGACGCACCCCGGCGGCCGTCGAGAACTGTCCCTGGCGATCGGCCTGACGGTAGCGCTCAGTAATGATCCCAAACAGGTCGCCCAAATGCGCCAGTCGCTCGAGGTAGGCCTCGACGCCGTCGTCGTTCGCCAGTGAGGCGGTCGGTACCGTTTGAAAGATACGAGCTTGCGGAGACACGTAACCACCAGCGGACATGTTGCGTGCCCACAGCTCGTCTTCGAGATCGGTGCTCGCGCTCTGGGCCAGGGCATCCATCACCTCGAGGTTCACCCGTTCATCAAAGGTCAATCGTTGTCTGGCCGCATCATCCTCGAGCAATCCTTCGATCCGACTCTTGATCGATCGATAGCCCGCCAGGGTGGTGAGTTCACCATCTCGAGTCAGATCAGGAAGCATCCGATCGAAGGCATGGAGTCCAAGCTCAGTTGCCGTGAGTGGATCGCGCTCATGCTTATGGGTGAAAAACTCCTCATTGAGGCTTGTTATTGCTGCGGTGACATCGTGGTCCATCGTCCCCTCCTTGTCTCCACCTTACGCGGAACCTGAACTGATTTGTCCAACCTTCATATACCTTGCACTTTTATGAACAACGACCGACCAATCGTCCTCGTAGCCCCTACCCGCTGCCCGGTAGCGACACAACCCAGCCTGCGCTTGGAGCAAGTTCCCTGGCATCCTCGACAAGGCATGGTCGAGAGTGCATAGGCAATGCACCACCACGAGCCAAGGGTGCCGCTTCGATTTCCTCCAACGTTAGAACAGCGCACTACCACCATCAATAGAGAGGGTTTGACCCGTAATCCAGCTTGCTCGCTCAGAGACAAAGAAGGCGACGCCGTTGGCGATGTCGCTGGCCTCGCCGAGCCGCCGTAGCGCAATGCCTTCCACCAACTTTTGCTGACCTTGGGGGCCATAGGACTCCCACTGCGCCACCGTCGTCGGATTCGAGAGGACAAAACCTGGGGCAATCGCGTTGACGGTAATGCCATAGGGGCCGAGCTCGTGAGCCATTTGTCGAGTGAAATTGATCTGGGCTGCCTTTGCGCTTGCATACGCTTGGATACCCGTCAACGAAACACTGCGTCCGGCCCCTGAAGAGATCGTCACAATCCTTCCCCAACCTCGTTGCTTCATTCCCCGGACAACGGCGCGTACACAGTGAAAGGTCCCAGTGAGGTTGACATCGATGATCGCCTGCCACTGCTCGTCCGTAACATCCTCGAGGGGCTGATGAACTTGACCGAGAACGCCGCCGGCGCTGTTGACCAACACGTCGATGGGAGGCGCCCCGGCCACAAAGGCCCGCACCGACTCCGCGTCTGTGACATCCATCTCATCTCGATCGGTTCGCAACACCACAAGGCCATCGGCTTCAAGCTGATCCGCGATTGCTCTGCCGATACCCTGTGCGGTTCCAGTGACCAGCGCCACCGGTTGACTTGGTCGAGTCATGGCTCTTTCTCCTTTGTGGTTACGACCCCAACCCACGCGCAACGCGGAGCCAAGGCATCGCCATCACCCTAGCGATCAACCCCACTATGTACGCTGGAACGCCGATTGCTCCGAGAGGATGGTTCGACGAGCGTTACCAGGAGCTAGCGAGCACCAACGCAGAGGCCGTCCCGGTACCCCGCACTCGCATCCGACCGAAGGGGGCCGAGATTTTGGTGCTGGCTGTCTGTCGATAAGAACCGTCCCTAAATGCGGTAGATCACACTCCGGTCGAGATAGCCGCGGTCGATCGCCATGACGACCGCTTGGGTCCTCGTGCTCACACCCAGTTTGGCAAAGATGCGAGAGAGGTAGGTTTTCACCGTCGGCTCCCCAATGCCGAGGGCTTGGCCAATTCCAGTATTCGTCATACCCGAGGCGGCTAGTCGCAACACCTCAAGCTCACGTTGGGTGAGAACGAGATCGTCATCAAGATCCCGCGAGATGCCCTTGCTTAACGCCGTCGCATAATAGGTCTGCCCGGATGCCACCCTCCGGATCGCGTCAAAGAGGAGTGATTCCTCGACATCCTTGAGCAGATATCCCCGAGCTCCGGCCCCAAGCGCGGACCGCACCAGTGCAGGTTCGTCATAGGTGGTCAACACCAGCGCCCGCGCGTGCGTTCGATCCCGTATCCAGGCGACCAAACTCGATCCATCACCATCTGCGAGCTTGAGATCGCAGCAGACAACGTCCGGGTGTTGCAGGTCGATCACCCGCTTTGCCTCGGCGATGCCAGCCGCCTCACCAACGATCGAGAAATCGGGGGCCTTGGCCAAAATGCCGAGAAGGCCACGTCGCACGATCGTGTGATCGTCGACGATCACTACCCGGATCATCGAGGTAACCGCACTTCAATGCGCGTTCCAGCCTCGAGGTTACTCTCGATAGAGAAATCGCCAAAGACCTGCTCAACCCGGCGCCGCATGAGTTGGAGACCGAAGTGGTCACGGTGATCGGTCGACGTCGTGTCAAATCCAACCCCATCATCCTCGACAACGACGATGAGCGACCCCTCCTCTTCGATGAAGTCCAAGTGGGCCGTACGTGCCTTCGAATGCCGAATGATATTGTTGCCAACCTCACGCAGGATCAAGGTCATGCACTCTGTGGTCGTCGCGTCGAGTGGAAATACTGTCGATGGGAACCGATCGACGATGAGGGTCACGCCACTGGACTGAAGCTTATCTTTAAGCAACTCCACCTCGTCAGCGACCGACGCGAGCGTCGTTGCAGGAAGCTGACCTTCACGAATAACGGCTCGGGCTGCCTCGAGTGCCGTTTGGGCGGCCTCCTCGATCAGCTCGGCATCGATCGAGCCATCGGTAGTTCCTCTCGCGATCAACAGGATGCCGATAAGCTGCTGCGCGATCGTCTCGTGAATCCTCGCCGCCAGACGTTCACGTTCGTTGTTCTCTCCGATTTGCCGATAGAGATCGGACAGTCTTCCCTGAGTCCGCCTGAGCTCTACGAGACTCTGTGATAGATTTGCCTGCTGTTCGAGCAGTCGAGCGATAAACACGGCGGCGAACGATCCCGCCACAAACGTGGGGACAAACCAGTCAGCGATCACCACATACGACACCACCGGTCGGGCAAAGACATGAGAGAGAATTCCAACCATGCCCTCAATCGCCGCCACGATTGGCAACGACGCCGATAGTGGCAGTGTGGCATACACCAGGGCGGCAACCGGCATCAGCAGATAGCCGGCATTTGGGTTAAGCGCAGACGAGACTGCTAGAACGATCACCTGCGAGATGATCAAAACCCAAAGGCGAGTCTTCGATCGATTGAGCTCTACGAAGACCGGCTGACCGATGAGGAACCAATCCAGTGCAGCCACCAGCTCAGCGACGACGACACCTACTTCTCGAGCGCCAGAGGGTGAAGGATAAACCAGGGTCATGACAAAGGCAGCCCCAAACGATCCCAGAAAGAGCAGGCTCCACACCCACTGGCCACCACCAAGGATCGTGCGGCGCTGCTCACTGCGATCGAATCGTGTCATACCCCACCGATGCTAG
This sequence comes from Ferrimicrobium sp., assembly GCA_022690815.1. Classification (NCBI taxonomy): domain Bacteria; kingdom Bacillati; phylum Actinomycetota; class Acidimicrobiia; order Acidimicrobiales; family Acidimicrobiaceae; genus Ferrimicrobium; species Ferrimicrobium sp. The sequence continues at coordinate 64,293 of JALCZJ010000008.1, read as the reverse complement.
CTGTTGTCGACAGAATTATTACGCATGCGACAACGCAGTTGCCAATAAATCAGTTGACTAACGTCCATCTGCTCTGCACGATCAACAACCGCTTACCAACCCAAACTGTCCGAGGCTAGACCTGCCACCGCCTGCGCTGCCGTTCCAACGTCTCCATGTTGCCCAGGTGCCCCAATCGCGCAGCAGGGTTCTCGCCCGGCCCGGCCATTAGCGCCAACCGGGGCCTAGATCACCGAGCGTACCATGCACCGGCGCGGCCCGCCGAGGGCACTGCTTTATCGGCACGGCCCCAGTTGGGCACACGCCATCCGTCTCGTAGGTCTACCGACGGCTCAATACCCAACGCTTAGACCTTACCGGATTGCAACAACCCCGCAAAGGCGTCAAAGAGGTTGCTAGTCGCCTCTCGGACCGCCGGGACGATATCACCTAACGAGAGGAAACCGTGGACAAGCGTCTCGTAATCGTAGGTACGTGTCGGCACCCCGCTCCGCTCGAGGTGTTGTGCGTATTGGAGTCCAAAATCTCTAATCGGGTCATAACCGGCCACCGCTACGATGGCCGGCGCGACGCCAGTTGGGTCCGCCAGCACCGGGCGCGCGCGCCAATCGGCGAGTGCGGCGGCCTCGTCTTGGTAGTACTGTTCACCGAACCAGATCACCTCCTCGCGTTCGAGGAAGTAGCCGGCTGCGAACTGATGCATCGATGGCGTCTCGGTGTTGATGTCCGTGGCCGGGTAGGCCAAAAGCTGTCCGATCAGATCGATCCCTTGGTCACGCGCCTCGAGTGCCACCACCGCCGCCAGGTTGCCACCCGCAGAGTCACCCGCCACCGCCAGGCGGGGAGAAGCTGATCCGACTAGCTGGGCTGCCGACTTAGAACCCCAATGTAGGACGGCTATAGCGTCCTCGACAGCTGCTGGAAATGGGTGTTCGGGGGCCAGCCTGTATCCCACCGACGCGATAGTCGACTTCGTTCGTGCAGCCAGACGACGAACCAATGGATCGTAGGAGACAATGCTTCCGATCACAAAGCCGCCACCATGGAAAAACAGTGTGAGTACATCGTTGGCTCCCCCAGGAGTGTAGATACGCACCGGTGTCGAGCCCACCACGATATCGGTGACTTGCTCCATTTCGTCGGCCTGGGAGAAAGCAAGCGGGGCCATCGCCTCGCCAAGCGCGCGTGCTTCGGAAAGCTCCATCTCATAGGTTGCCTTTGCGCCACCCGCTCGCATGCTCTCGAGAAATTGTTTCAACACTGGATCCAACGCCATTGATCATGGTCTCCCTTCATGGCACCGCAAAAACCCACAAGCGGCAAGTTTCAAAAGGCTATCCTATGCAAACCCCTTGTGCCCAACCGTTGACGCTGCACGGGTGGCAGTGCTCGCAAAGATGCAGCATCCGCCTGCATCATGCTCACATCGACGTCATGGTGACACCTCGCAAGCTCACCCCTTGACCTCACACCTTGAGCAACACATCGCTTAGTTGCCAACGCAACCCAATCGGCTTCGGCGCTACGCCTGCTTCGGCGCTATGTCCACTTCGGTACCATGCACCCTTGGGCGATAGCTCCGCTTTCGACGATGGCGTCGCCACATCGACGACGAGCGCAACGACAGCAAAGTGATTGGGTCGACCTCTCCCCAGACGCATCCGCGTCGAGGAGACTAGAAGTCAGTGAGTGGTAGCACCATCTGAGGCTTGGCGATAATGTGGTTGTCTCGCAGCGGATGGACCGCTGTCCCGATCGAGAAGAACTCGGTGGTGTGACCGCCCCACTGATGAGGAAGAGCGAGCAATTTCACACCCACAATGCCCTCTGCGTGGAGAGCCTCTGCTTCCGCCTGCATGCGACTCATCGCGAGTTCTCGAGCGTCATAGAGCGCCTCAGTGAAGACCGGGATTTCGGTGTTTTGGCCAAAGTTACCCATCGACTTCAACATCCCTTGATGAGCTATGTGATAGACACAGGTGCCCATGACCATCCCAAGTGGGGCGTACCCCGACTGTAGAAGAGTCCAAAAATCCTGCCCGCTGAGGTCCGAGGTGAATGGACGCCCTCCGCTCTGCCAGTTAATTGTGGTGTCATCAGCCTTGACCGCTGTGCCTACCGCAATGAATTCAGCGATATCGTTGCCGAACTCCTTGAACTCGACATCGAGGCGGACACCGACGATACCGTCGGCACCAAGTACCTCGGCTTCGGACTGCATACGCTCCATCGCGAGTTCTCGCGCATGGTACATCGCTGAGGTCAACTTATCAAGCTCCTGATTGGAACTCCAACGCCCCACCTGAATACCCACGTGATAGATCGAGGAGCCAAAGACCAGCCCCAACGGTCGGAAACCAGCCTCTCGTACGAGCAGAAACTCGTTCACCGAGAGGTCTGATGTGAACAACGAGGTCGATTGCCCCGGCCGCATCTCCTGGAGACGCTTGATGGCGTCCTCCGGCACCCCAAGCTGCTGTGGATCGAGTGTCTCTTCCGCCATGTTGCTTACGCTCCTGCCTTTCTTGACTTGAGATAGATGATTGAAAGTGGCTCCATGCGTGTCTCGGACTGGCCGGACTGTGCGATGGTGGTCCCAGTCACGCGCACCTCGCACAGGTGATCGGAGTGACCTTGTCCCATTTCGTTACGAAAGATATTGGAATCCAGGGAGTCGATGATCATCCCCACCTCTTCCTTTGGCTTGAGGTGGCGACGGAGGCTCTGTCTAGCGGACGAGCGAGCCGAGTTTGCGAGATCGCTGAACCCTGTCAGCTCGGCGTTGGGAGCAAACATTGAACCTTGATTGAGGGTGTTGTAGTCATCGTGACGCACAGCGACGGTCACCTCGACGATCAGGCGAACCGGCATCCAGCCATGGTGGAGCAGCTTGGACACATCTTGGCCATCGAGATGGGTCGTGAAGATATCACGACCATGATGATCCTTCACCACTGTTGAGCGGACAGCGGTACCCATGGCCATGAACTCGATGGCACCACCTTCAAACCGAGCCTGGGTTAGCTTCACGCCAACGACCCCGTGCGCGCCGACCGCTTTGGATTCGGTCAGCATACGGTTGATGGCCACCGTCCAGCCCCGATTGATCACATCAACGTAGGGCTCATACCCTCCATAAAACTGTTGGCCCGCACCCATTCGCACCCCGGATAGACCTTGGTTCATGCCGAATGGCGATCCATAGCCTTGGTTGTAGACCCCACACGAAGGCATCACCGCACCATAGGTGCTGAGCACCACACTCCCCATGACCTCGCTAACCGGGCGATAGCCAACGGACTCGATCCCTGTGTTGGCGGTAATCGATAGGAGCGATGATCGCAACGACGAAGCGGCCGCGGACTCTACCCTGCGTTGTGCGGCCGGCGGTAAACCCTTGCCATCCCAAACTGCCACGCTGTCACAACCTCCCTCGTCTAGGCCACCCTATCACATAAGGCTTCGACCACAAGGGGGCATTTCAGCAAATCGTCAGGTTCCGTCGACAGTGAGCTCCGCTGTCCTTTGGCAAAAGCACCTGACGGTCCTTGCGCCAAGCCACCTCCACAGGAATGAACGATATGCGCTAGTCCTCCAGTAAATACGTTGCCACCGTGAGACCCGCGTCTGCAAGCGGCCCACTCGTCGCCGGTCGAGAGTCGTGCAAGCGCCAGCCAAGATGCTCGTAGAACGCCGTCACCTCGCCGACCTCAGGGATTACCCGAAGCATCGGCCGCAATTGACGCGCCCTAGCTTGATCGACGGCATAATTGAGCAATGCACGACCGACTCCTTGGCCCTGGATTCGTGGGTCAACATAGAGTCGAAAGATCTCTCCGACCGCTCGACCATCGGCCAGCGCGGATTGCTTCAGGCCAACGTGCCCAAAAACCGTGTCATCATCGAGTGCCACCCAGGCACTGAGCGCATCGGCGCCCTGCAGCCAAACCACCGGATCAGCGGGCCAATACGCCGGATACGAGTTGCGCGCATAAACCGCCGACAACACTTCGACGCATTGTGAGAAATGGACTGCATGGCGAACGTCGATGACAAAGGACACGAGTTCCATGGTACCGTCGCAACAGCTCGCACACCTTGCACTACCAGTCATTGGCGAAACCAGTCTGCTGTCAGAGGAGTTATCTACCGCAGCAGGTCTCGCAACACTGGGCCTGACGACTGGGCTTGACGAACTACGGCTTGCTCGCGACACCTGCTTGGCCATCAACCCCACTTGGCCAGCGTCATTCAGCGACACGGTGGCGTCATTTTTCATCATTCGTCGACGCTCATCGGCAACGCTGCTATACTGCTAGCGTGCTAGTGGTGCCCGAGCAGGGCCAAAAAGTTTGGCGCATCCTAAGAGAATTGACTCCGCTGGAGCAGGATGCGTTGCTCTATCTCGGTTCGGCAGTCTTTGCTATCGGGCAACTCTTCATATCAACGCAAGGCGACTACGTGCAGTGGGGCGAGTTTGCGGTCCTACCGTATGCTTTCGTTGGGCTTGTCGCGTTTGCCATTTCCCACCATAGGGGTTGGCGAGCCAACCGCTACACCCGTCGAGGGCTTGTCGCATCGCTGTTCATTCTTTGCCTCGTGGTGCCCCTCGGTGTCTCTATCGCCCAGCGCGTCAACAACGCTCCGGGGATCCATGCACAAGATGAGGTAGCTGTCATCGAACGGTGTGGGGACCGTGTGGTACGCGACGAAAACTGCTATCTCAACACCCCACACTCCGTTGGAGTCGGCGTTCAGAACTTTTCAAAGGCCACCGACGCCAACGCTTTTGACCCCTATTTGCCGGGCATGATCATCTTCGGCATTCCCAACGGCCTTACCATTCCCAAACCCTTACGAGACGCCCGGGTGAGTCTCACGCTCTTCACCCTCCTCGTCACCACGATCGCCCTGGCCCTCAGTCGCCTCTCGGCTGATGACCGCGTACGCCTCTTTCAGTTTGTTATCGTTCTTCCCACCGGTGCTCTGCCCCTGGTGACTGGCGGCGATGACCTTCCGATCATCGCGCTGCTTCTCCTTGCGTTGGTTTTAAGCTACCGCAAACATCCCTTCATCGCTGGGCTTGCGAGCGGCCTCGCCGCCGCGATCAAGCTCACTGCATGGCCGTTGGCCTTCGGCTTAGCCATCGTACAACCACGTCAAGACAACCGGCATAGCCGCGCCCGCTATGGCGTGGGCCTCATCACAGTGCTGGCACCGGTGATAGCCATTGCCAGTCTGATCGACCCAAGAGCTTTCTTCGTCAACGAGATCCTTTTTCCTCTGGGCCTCACCAAGATCAAGTCGCCGGCAGAGTCACCGTTGCTCGGCCAAAAACTGGTGGGCCTCTTCGGCTCTCAGCTGCACCTCTTCGTCGTCGCTGCGCTCGTACTCATCGGCGCCGAGCTTGCGTTGGTTTTCTATCGTAGAATGCGCCCAGCCTCACTCGCGACGATGACCGGATACGTGGCGCTCATCTTCTTCATCGCCATATTGCTCGCCCCGGCGACCCGCTTTGGCTATCTGCTGTACCCAGCCAATATGGCGGTCTGGGCTATCATCTTCCACAAGGCAGATCAAAAGCTCCGGGCAGGCAGCCGAGTCCAAGTGTCGACCGTATCGAGCGTTCAATCACCATCAATCTGACCGTCAAGGCTGTTGCAGACATCGAAGGTCGCTCGATACCAGCAGATTTCGGCGCAGACTAACCAGCTCACGATGCGTGAGCCCATTCGCCAGTAAAAGCTGCTCCACCGACCCGTGTCGGTCGCGAATCTCTGCCAGCAGCCTCGACATGGTGCTCGCATCGGAACGAACTGCTGGGGCCATCTCGTTATCGTATACAACCGCGCCTGACTGGATGAGAAAGTTGGCAAAGGCATCACTCGTAAGCGCGTAGTCGGCTGCGATCCACTGGTCGGGAACACCCAGCAGTGCAAGAATCAATGCTGCCACGACTCCGGTTCGATCTTTGCCGGCATGGCAATGAATAAAGACCGGGAGGTGTCGCACATCCGACACGAAGGCAATGATGTCGGCCAACTCCCTCGTGTCGTGGTTGACGTAGTGACGATAGAGAGACAATAAATCATCCGTTTGGCTCACCGGAGCCTCAAAGCGAGGAGCCTGGCGCAGGGGCACATGAAAGATGACACGCACGCCATCGGCCAAAGGGCCCGAGCCAAAATGAGCCACCTCCTCAGGACGCCGCAGATCAACAATGGCACGAATTCCGATTGGCGCCAAGAGTGCCAAATCATCGGCGGTCAGTCGATGTGGTGAGTCCCCTCGAATGATCAGCCCCCGCGCAACAACACCACCGAACAACGACACCGAACCACCAAGGTCTCGCACGTTCCAGGCACCCTCCAAGGGTATTCGCTTCGCGGTAAACGTTGATGTGTCGATATTCTGGGATTGGTCCGGTTCCATTACGACATCGTGACGCCTTCTGGTGAACACTAGCTAAACCCAATCCGGCATCACGGTTAACGTTTGCCAAATCCTCGGCTAACCGCCCAGTCACAATGATCCTTGCGCTTACCGGTGTCGGCCCAAGGGTTACTCCGTCCCACGCTCCGCATCGCCGTCTCACCAACTTGCCCACCAAGGCACAGCGATCAAATAGGATGACATCGACGAGGGATTCTGCTCGTTCCATAATTTAGATGTACGACCTTGAGCCAACGCCTCTGACGGCTACCGAAAGCAGCCGGAATAGTCGCAGCTCCTGAGGATACAAACGGAGTGATGGGCATGAAGGAAACGCCATACGAGACAGCCATCGCAGCCAAAACTACGGTTTCGAGCTTGGTCATCGACTCGCCGCTGGGCCCGATTCGACTCACAGGTGACGACCAGTATTTGATGGGGATTGACTTTGTTGACAGAAGCGAAACTCCCCCGTCGACGATCGGAGCAGCACCCCTGCTGACCGAGGCGGCACGGCAGCTCGATGCTTACTTTGCAGGCAAGTTAAAGCGCTTCAATCTCCCTACACTTGCCATCGGAAGTGGTTTTCAAATGGCCGTGTGGAAATCCCTTGGGCGCATTGGCTTCGCAACGACGACGACCTATGGAGCGGTCGCTCGCTCCATAGGTCGTCCGAATGCCTCGCGGGCGGTTGGGGGCGCTATTGGCGCCAATCCAATCCCTATCGTGATCCCCTGTCACCGGGTGATCGGGTCCAACGGCTCACTGACTGGTTACTCCAGTGGGTTGGAGCGAAAGAAGATCCTGCTCTCCCACGAACAGGCGGTCCGCTAAGCCTCAAGGTCTTTGCGCACTCAACCCGTCGGCCATCAGCTTCGACCTTCGCTTCTGGCCAACCCGCTCGATGCCTCTCGCCGACGACACGCAGCGCATGGTATCAGGATCGAGTGGGACCAGACCTTGCCGTTTTGATTGATAGGGGCCCAACGACACTACGTCACTACACAACCGCGGGTGACGCTTGGGCACTGTTCGTAGACTGCGAATGGGCATGAGTTCGAAGGATCCAAACACTAATGGCATCCATCGTGCCTGAATTGCTTACCGTCCCACGAACGACAATCCGCTCTCCCACGCTCACCGCTGACGCAGTAGCTGTGGACTTGCCCATTCGATAGGTCGTCCCAGATCCAGTGTCGATCGTCACCGTCAATCCATCGAATCGCCGAAGGGTAATAGCACCCGAGGTCACCGAAGTCACCGTGCCAGCGTAGGTCGCAGGGCTGAGCACGATCCTCGAAGCATCCAGCACCTCACCATTAGCTGTGACGGTTCCCACGGCGATGATATGATCACCAACCGCGAGCGCGCCTTCTTGGATCGACATTTTCGCCTCACTATAGGTCGTTGATGGGCTAGTATCGATCGTTCGTACCAATCCAAATTGATTGGCGATGGTGATCGTTGATCCATTGATGCCCGTGATGTCACCCGCGACTAATGGTGGGACCACCCGAACCATCGTGGCAACCGTCGATGACCGCGCCGTCCTGACGAGCACGACATCGCCATCGGTTATCGCGGAGGAACTGATCGAACTGCCAGCTTCTCGATAGACCGTAGTGCTCGTCAAGCCATAGCTCATGGTGACGTTACGAGCAGTTTTAATCGTGAGCGTCTGCGCGGTGATGTCGGTCACCTTGCCTTCGGTACCTCGCCTATGAAGGGCGTGATGATGTCGGCCAACCTTTGAGTGGTTGGCGGTCGTCACCGCCGTTGGTAGGTTCGCTGCCACTTGACCGCTGGTGTTACTCGGGCCCCCTGCAGCGACGACCCCGACCGCTATCAGGGCAAGAGCGCCACCTGCGGTGACCCCGACCACGATACCCTTGCGCGCCAGAACCAGTTTTTTCACGTTCATCCGTAATCTCCTTTTCAAACGTAGCTCGAACTACTCCTAGGTGGTAGAAAACCGGTGAGACCGAAGCAGACACCAAGAGCGGTCAACTCTTACAGGGTTGGACACTGCAAGGTTCCAATTTAGCCCATAGCTTGGCGACTGACACAAACACCTGGTCCTTTGGTCGTTTCCTCATCTGCTCCCTTAACACCAATACAGCCACCACGCAACGCAGTCTGATCGGCTAATGCAAGAAGACCGTCTCAATCCGGTAAGAAGAAGGTAAGACATCAGCGAACTAGGAGTAAACGCCTCACATGTCTCTTATCAAACTCGTCGTTGGACTACTATCACGAGATGGTGTACCGCACTCAAGAACAGCCAGCCAGCATCCTGATAGCCGAGGATGATCGTGCAACACGGGATTCGACGCGCTTGGCCCTCGAGCTCGAGGGGTATCGCGTCGTCGCGGTCAGCGATGGCTACGAGGCGCTTGAGGCCATCGAACAACAAGCTTTCGATCTTTTCATCTTCGACGTCATGATGCCAAGGGCCGATGGCGTTACCGTTTGCCGACGCCTACGCAACGCCGCGAACACCACTCCAATCCTCTTGTTGACGGCCCGAACAGAGGTCAATGACCGCGTGCTGGGGCTTGACGCCGGCGCCGACGACTATCTCACAAAACCGTTTGCTCTTGACGAACTGTTTGCACGTGTTCGAGCCTTGTTGAGGCGGACGTCACCAACGAGTAATGGATCATGGATCGTCGTCGGGGACCTCTCTCTCGACGAGCTGGGGCGGCGAGCCTTTCGAGGTCAACGCGAGCTTGAACTGACCAAGACCGAGTTTGACCTGCTACTACTCCTTGCTGAAAATGCTGGTCGAGTCCTGACCCACGGCCTGATCTACGACCGCATTTGGGGTTACGACTTTGGCTCAGAGTCCAAGAACCTGGCCGTCTACATCGGGTATCTGCGCCGCAAGCTCGAGCTTCCAGGAGAGACGAAACTACTCAAGACGGTTCGAGGTGTCGGTTACGTCCTGGTTCAACCGTGAAACTTAGGACTCGTCTTGCCATCGTGCTCGCTGCACTCGCGACTGCCACCGGGTTCGTTGTTGCCATCTTGTCCTACACCACGACCACCCACCAGCTGATGGCCTCCGTCGATCTGTCGCTGCGAGAGACCGCGGTGACACTACGTTCGCACCCAGCGCTATTGCGGCCACGAACATCGTTCGCGCCGACGCCACCCATTCTCCTTGACGGACCCGCCCACGATCATGGTCTCTTACCCGGTGTCATCGTCGAAGTTATCAAGCCAGATGGCGTCATCACGCTCGTCACAGGCGCTCAGAAGTTGACAACATCGTATCATGATGTCGCAATCGCACGTGGATTGGCGACCCGATGGCTCGGGACACAGCACGTCGGATCGACCACCTACCGGGTGCTCACGAACAGCCTTGGGCGACGAGGAGCTCTCGTGGTCGCGCGCAACATCAACGATGTGCTCACCTCGCTTGGGGTGCTCAGGATCCGCTTTGGCCTACTGGTCGTAGGCGCAGCGCTCGCGGCCGCCCTTCTGGGCTTGGCAATCGCCACCGCCATCAGCCGACCGATTCTTCGCCTCGCGAACACCATCACCACATTGACGCCCGACACCGATTCCTCACTTCATTCCCAGGCGCAACGAAGCGATGAGGTTGGGGTCTTGGCACGCGCCTTTGAGCGCGCGCTTGGGGCAGTTCGTGACTCCGAGGCCCAGCAACGTCGACTCATCCAGAACGCCTCTCACGAGCTTCGCACGCCACTGACCTCGCTCAGAACCAATATCGACCTGTTGGGACGCTACGACGCGCTTGCCGCCAACGATCGAGCCCGAATCTTAGCCGATCTCGACACCGAGACCCGAGAGCTCACCAACCTCGTGAGCGAGCTCGTCGATCTGGTTCTGACCGAACAACCCAATGAGGTCACCAGCGCGCTCGACGTTGGAGCCACCGTCATGGAGCTAGTCGATCGGTTTAGGACACGCTCGAATAGGGAAATGGCGTACGCTTCGCCTCCGGTGCCAGTTGTCATCCAGGCCTCAAAGCGAGCGATCGATCAAGTCGTTAGCAATTTACTCGATAACGCCATCAAATTCTCACCGTCTGGTTCGACCATCACGATCACACTGACGCCAACCAACCTCGAGGTGACGAACCTCGCTGACCCAATCTCGGATGTCGATCGCGACCGAATTTTTGAGCGCTTCTATCGCACCCCAGCGTCGAGAGCCATCGATGGATCTGGTTTGGGCCTCGCAATCGTGCGCGAGGTGATCACCAAGATCGGTGGCACCACGTACGTCTACAACACCGACACGGCCTTGGGCAACGCGGTCACCATTGGCGTGACGTTTTCGACGCAGCGTTGAGCACACACCTCGGACATACTGAGCCACTAACCGCCAACCTGACCGAGGTTGGCATTGAGGTGGGAGTCTCGAACTCAACCGATCAGGAGGCGCAGCAAGAAAGCATGCCAACATCGCGGGTGAACGACTGCGCCCCGAGACGAATCGCCTCGGCCATCGTGAGATAGGGAGCCCAAGTCGTCGCGAGTTGTTCGACCGTAAAGTTAGCCTCGAGTGCATAGACCCCGGCGAGGATGGCATCCCCAGCGCCGTCGGCGAGCAGATGAATGCCTAACACCTTGTTGGTCGCCTGGTCAGCCACAATTTTCACGAGGCCCCTCGTGTCGCGATTCACGAGCGCACGAGCTACGGCACTGAGTTCGACTACCCGACAGTCACACCGATACCCAGCCGCAACAGCTCCCTCGTCGGTCAAACCGACCGACGCGATCTGCGGCGCGGTGAAGGTCACTCTCGGCAACGTGCGATAGTCGATGCTGCGTCCGGCATCGAGCAAAGCATTGTCGGCCACGATCGTACCGTGGAGACCGGCGACGTAGACAAACTGGGGGGCACCCGTCACGTCACCTGCGGCCCAAATCCGTGGATTGGTCGTTTGCAGTTGCTCATCGACAATCACCTCTCCCTGAGTCCCGACTTCAACGCCAACGTGTGCCAGCCCTAGCTTCTGGGTGTTTGGTCGACGTCCCGTCGCCACCAGCAATGCATCGCCTTCGAGCTCGTGCGCCGAGGCCCCTCGCTCATATGTGAGAGTGATCCTGCCCTGGTGGCTGTTGATCTGGGTTATCGTCGCCGCCGTTACCACCGCAATGCCCTCGTCGCCAAGGATCTTGGCGAGTGCTGCCGATATCTCGGGCTCCTCGAACGGTGCAATCCGATCACGAGCCTCGAGAATGGTCACCGATGCGCCAAGGTGGGCAAAGAGCTGGGCCTGCTCTAAACCGACCGCGTTCGCTCCAATCACCAGCAGGTGCTCCGGCACGGCTTGGAGCTCCATCGCGGTCGTCGACGTGAGAAACGGGACAGCATCAAGGCCTAAAATGGGCGGGACCGTGGGAGTCGCCCCGGTGGCGATCACGATCTTGGTCGCCACCACTTCGCGCTCGCGCACTCCTCGGGCGTCCTCGAAGTTGACCATGAGAGCCCCTGACTCAACAAACTGGGCTCGGCCGTGGATGACCGTAAAGCCATAGGCCGCTGCGAGGTCCTCATATTTGTCTCGCCGCAACTGGTCAACGAGTGCTCGCTTGCCCTCGATCAGCTCATCCATCGCGACAGGACCAGCCGCGGTGTGAATGCCGGGGAACGGCTGATCCATCGCACGGTAACGGGCCTCGGCGGCTGCAAGCAACGCCTTGGAGGGCACACAACCGACGTTCACGCAGGTACCCCCAATCGAGTTCTCCTCGATGAGCACGACCGTTGCCTTGAGGCCAACCGCTCGAATCGCCGTCGCGAAGGCAGCGCTACCCGACCCAATCACCGCAAGATCACAAACGATTGATCCTTGGTCTGTCGAATTCATCTGACTTCCTCCTTCTTCATCGACACCTCTGGGACAGATGTGTCGAACCATCAAACCCTCAGCGTAAAAACCCTCCAGTTGGCTGGACGGTTCATCTAGACTGTGATTGATGAGAATCGGTCAGATTGCCAAGGTCACTCACGTACCCGTTAAGACACTCCGCTACTACGAAGAGATCGGCGTGCTTTCGCCGCCGGCTCGGACTCCAGAGGGTTACCGCGACTACCCCGATGAGGCGATCGCGCAGATCAACTTTGTCAAGGCGAGTCAATCAGCTGGACTCTCACTGAAGGAGATCCGTGAAATCCTCGCCTACCGCAGAGCTGGCGTCGTCCCCTGCCAACACGTCCTTACACTGCTCAATGGGCGTGCACTCGAATACCAAGAAAAGATCGCCAAGCTCAACGAGGCACTAGCGACCCTGAGAGAATTGATTGCGCGCGCCGAGCAGCTCAACGTCGACGACTGTCCACCCGGTAATGTTTGTCACCTCATACCCACGGCGTTGGCGCAAACCGAGGCGACCAAGCACCGCGAGCGAACAGCGCGTTCGCGTCTGATCCACACAATGGTGTCTCAGTGACCACATCGAGTCCGATCGGCTGACGACGTCAAGACGCCTAAGGCTGCACAAAGAGAAAAGCGTGTCCATCATTGCCATCGCCGACAACGCTATACTACACATTATTAGTAGACACGGTTGGTGAGCACGGTTGGTGAGCACGGTTGGTGAGCACGGTTGGTAGGCACAGCGCGAAGGATCACTCCGACGGGCAGCTCATGTCATAGAGTCCTCGTGTTGCCAGATTGACCGAGAGATTGCCCCCATCGACGAAGATGCATTGGCGATGCTGTACTCACGGTGGGGACCGGGCCTACAGCTGCGACATTGAGGTAGGGCGACGAGAACACGCCCACCAACTGGACACGAGTGGACAAGAAGCGGAAGGCTAGGCCGATGAAACGGACGATGATCGCAGGCACCAAGGTTGGTCAACTCGAGGAGCGCGTGATGGAGGTGCTGCTCAAAGAGCAACGCCCGCTGACCGGACGCGAGGTCCATGATGGACTCAGCGAACCACGGCGCGCCTACACCACCATCATGACTATCTTGAACCGCCTGGTCGCGAAGGGCTTGGTCCATCGCACGAACGATGATGGCGTCCACCGCTACTCGGTGATCGGGGGCATCGACCGACTCGCAGCCAAGGAAATCGACCGACTCCTGTCAGCTTCGCAGGACCCACGTCGGGTCCTGATGTACTTCGTTGACGAGATCCACGACGAGGCACTCCTTGGCGAACTCGCTGCGCTGATCGAAAGGCAGCAAGAATCATGACGCTGCTCCTCATAGGTCCGATCGCGGTTGGGGTCTTGGCCATCTTGCCGAGTGCACTCACACGCCTCGGCCGCATCATCAACGCGCCCGAGGCGATCGCTACCGGCTTTGTCGTGTCGCTCCTTGGATGGGCGATCGTACCAGCTGCCTGGGTTCTGTGTTCGGTTGGTTCGGTTGTGGATCTCACCGCCCACCGCAAGCTCACCGACTTTGGCTGTGCCCTCGGGCTCGGGGCCGCCCCCTGGGATTTGAGTGGGTATCTCCTCGCGGCCGCTGTCATCATTCCGATTGGGGTTGCGCTCATCGGGCACCAAAGGCGTCGAGACGCGACTCTCGATCTGGCGCAGATGACGGTGATCGGCCACTACTCCTCCCCACTCGGCAGCGGTGTAGCCATCGTCAGCTCCAACGACATCCACGCCGTCTCAGCCGGCCTGGTGCATCCGCGAGCGCTGGTGACCACAGGGACCCTTGCGCTCTTGAGTGACCAAGAGCGCCAAGCCGTCTTCGAACACGAAGCTGCACACCTGCGTCTTGGTCACACCCGCTTGCTAGAGCTCGCCTCAGGAATCGCTGCACTCTACTGGTTCATTCCACCGGTTCGCAATGCCTGGAATGGCCTGCGACGAGAGCTTGAGGTTGCCGCCGACCATGAAGCTCGACGGATCATCGGTGCTCCCGTCATCATGACCGCGCTTGCCAAAGTCGTCACTCGACAAGCAAGACTCGCGGACGCGCATTTCGGAGCCCCCGACGACGTGCGCTATCGCATCCGACGCCTCCAGGAACCGACGCCAACACCTGGGGGACAACTCTTGGCGATGGGAGCCGCGGTTATCGCACCCTCGACCCTGGTCGCCCTCGCCTCCTGTGTCCTCACTGCCAACCAAATTCTTTCCCCATCCCTGTTCAGCTGTGCTTTGGTACTCTCGCTGGTCCTTGGTGTGCTGGGCTGGCGGCGTCTGGCTGCACCTTGGAGCTTCACGAAATCCGCTCGTACTGCATGAACTACTACATTTACGTAGTATCATTGTGGGTAATCAACCCCATTGGCAGAGGCGGGTGTCACAAATGTCGAAACGATCGAACCAAGCAGCGATCAAGGAAGAGCACTCCGGATGGGGCTATGTCGGTCTTTGCGCCATCGCCCCTATCGTTTGTTGCGCAGGACCGCTGATCGTTGGTGCCCTCGGAGTCGTTGGCGCTACCTGGCTCGGCGGGGTCGGCCTAGGCCTCATCGCATTGGCTGTTCTTGTCGGTTGGCGCACTAGGAAGAAGAGGCGTAACGACTGTGGCACACATGCTTGCCTCACACACTCGGTACACGATGCCACCACTACTCCTCTTTTCCAGGCACCAAAGACCCAACGGACCGGTTGGTAAGCATGCTCACACGTCAGATCATTCAGATTCGCGACACGATCGCCTTTGTAGTCAAAAGCCCCGGTCGGCGCTTCGGGTGGATTGGCCTCGCGACGGTCTTCGCGCTCGCCTACTCGTTGCTCCTACCCTTTGACTTCACCCAACAGATCGCCTTCTCAAACTGGACGTATCTCGACCCCTACATCGTAGGATGGAGCATCGTTCTTGGGACCGCCATGGGTCTGGTCGTGATGGTGCAAGTGAGCGCCATGCGCGATGTCGTCTCAGCTGGGTCAACCTCGCTCACTGGTATTGCCTTCGTTGCGAGCTTGGTTCCCAGTTTCCTTTGCTGCACACCGATCATCCCCACCTTGCTGGCCTTTGTCGGCTTCTCCTCCCTCGGTCTCTACAACGCCACCGGAGGCATCCAACACTTCTTTGCGACCCAAGAGACGCTGTTTCTCGGGGTGAGCCTTGCTATCTTGCTCATCTCTCTCTGGTGGTCCGCCCATCGCTTCTGTTGTGCATCCTGTCGTCTTCCGGCCCCGGATGCCGCAGTCACCGACCAGCAATCATCAATCTCGGAGGTACACCAGTGAACAAACCAACCAATGAAGCCCCAAATCGAGCAAAGCCGCCATCGAGACGAGCACAGCGCTATCAGCAACGCCAGCACAATCGCCAGCTTCGTCTCTTCGTCGGCCTCGGGGCCGCTGTCGTTGCTGTCATCCTCGCAGCCGTTGGGTTAACCAACCTTCACCATGGCCAGAGCACGCCGCCACAATCAACGGCTCAAAGTGCCGCTGACCCGCTGCCCTCCGTCGGATCAGCCACTCCAAACGGAACCTTTACAACCCTGAGCGGCCAGCACGAAACCGTCGCGTCCACCAAGGGAAGCCCAACCCTTTTGTGGTTCGTCTCCACCTGGTGCTCATCGTGTCAAGCCGGAACCAAGGTGATGGCCAAGAACCTGGCAACCCTTGCAGCCGCTGGCGTCAAGGTCAAGGAGATCGAACTGTACCACGACCTCGGGTCAACCGGCCCCAGCATGTCGACTTTTGCCACGGCGCTTGCTGGCTCTGAACTTCACAACCCCGACTGGACCTTTGGAGTCTCATCATTTGGACTCTCAAAGGCCTATGACCCGGTTGGTTACCTCGATATCTACTATCTCATCAACCGTGAGGGCAAGATCACCTACATCAACAGCTCACCGTCGGCTACCATGCCCCAACTCCTAAAGGCAGTGAAGGGAGTCTAAGGATGACCCGAGCACCAGCTGTTGACCCGATGAACCGACACGCCAGGCCAAAGCGACGCATCCTGATTCTCGGATTGACGCTCGCGGTCGTCATCGTGACCATCATCGGCGGCCTCCAGCTCGCAAAAGGCAGGCAGGCAACCTCGCTGACGGCGACGCTGACCCATAACCGGAGCGTAACCGTCTCAGATAGCTATGAACCGAGCGCCGCCTCCATTATGCATGGAACCTTCATGAACCTCGCTCACCAACCGGTAGCGTTGCGCAGCTACCGCGGTCATGCCATCATGGTGTGGTTTATCGCCGGAGGCTGTGCGAGCTGCGCGATCAGTATCCCGGCCGTTGCTCGAGAATTACCTATTCTCGGTCGTGATCATGTTTCCGTACTTGCCCTCGGGCTTTGGGGAGACTTTGGGCCAGCAAAAGGAGCCGATGCCAGTCTGCTAGCCTTTGCCAGGAGTGCCGCCCAGACGTCATTTCGGAATCGACAGTGGACCTTTGGGCTTGCGAGCTCAGGGCTGAGTCGTCGCTATGATCCGGCCGGGATTCCCGACTACTACCTCCTCGTAAACCGAGACGGCGTCATCACGTATCAGAACACCGCCCCGGTTTCGACCATGAACCAGCTCCTCAAGGCGGCGGCAAAACTGTAACGAACCCATCGTGGCTTTGCCGAACTCGTACACGTCTCAGCGCCGATCACGCGTCACCTCATCTTGTTGGCCTTTAGTCGATTAGCATGGTGCTCGGATCTATCACTGGGGGTGAAAGCCATGGCTAGCAACGACCTCATCGACCCAAGGCGAAGCGAACCATCGTATGGAGCCAATGAGCGTGAGATGTTGGAGGGCTGGCTTCACTATCACCGCATGACCCTAGAACTCAAATGCGAGGGCCTCGACGACACCCGGTGCAACCTACGTCCCATCCCGACATCCTCACTCTCGCTTCATGGCTTAGTTCGCCATCTCAGTGAGGTCGAACATTACTGGACCAGCATCGTCTTTACCGGTTCACCACGCGATGAGGGGATCTTTTGCAGTGAAGCTTCCCCGGATGCCGATTTTGACGAAGCCGAAGCATCAACCTTTGCACACGACCTCGCAATCTTTCACGAGCAGTGCCGCCTCGCCGACGATCGTATGGCACCAGCCTCACTCGACGATACTGGTAGCAGTCCTCTTAACGGTGATCTCGTCACGTTACGCTGGATCCTCACCCACCTCATCGAGGAGTATGCGCGCCATAACGGCCACGCAGACCTCATCCGTGAGCTGATCGACGGTGCCGTCGGCTGTTAACGTCCCCATTGAGTCCACCCACGAACAGCGCTGTCGAGCACGCCACACACGATTGATTGTTGGCACCAACCTCTCGTGAGATCTGCTTGTCCAACAGAGTTGCCAACTCCGCCAGCACGAGACTGTGCAGACCGTGACTATGAGATCAGCCGTGCGATCTGATCGGTCTCGAAGCCACGTCATAACCTAACCCTGAAGGTGCTGGGTTGAAATCTAAGAGAAATTATGACAAGGTAGGGGTGATCATCCACAAGGAGGGTCAACAACCAACCGAACAAAGGAGCATATCCAATGGCTGGCAAGAAGTCCGTTTCATTCAAAGGCAAGCAAGTAGATCTCGACAGCTTTGCAAACAAGATCGAGGAGTTCCTCAAGAGTGATGGGTTCACCGTCGAAAGCGCCGGTGACGCGACCAAAGGTTATGTCTTCCAGGCCAAGAAGGGCGGATTTTTGAGCGAGATCATCTCGGCACAGCGCGCCCTCATCCTCTCACTCACGGGTCCGGCTGACGACGCCACACTGACCATCGGCGTTGGTGATTGGAAGAAAGATCTTGTCGTAACCGCCGTAGAGACGCTGCTCATCTCAGATCTCTTTCTGCCAGTTGACATCGCCGAGATGGCCTGGACTGTGGAGGTCGAGAACAAAATCCTCAAGCAGATCGAAGCCATGGCCTAGGGTGTAGCTGCGGTTTCGCATTGAGCTGCGGTCTGAGGTCGAAACAGGATCTCGGGACGCTGCTTGGCGCGCTCGCCAACCGTCCACCAACCCCCTGCCAGGTTCGTCGGCAGGAGGTCTGGTGTGGCACCGACCGTTGCATCTCGCCGCGGCCGACACAAATCCCAAAGCATCGTTCACCCATCGCCTGGTGCTTGTAGCTGTGCTACCATGGCAGTTCCAACCCGGACAAAGCCGAGCTTGCCATAGAGCTCGGCCACCGACTGGCTCCAAGCCGTCAGCAGTACCTCCTCGGTACCTCGCTCGAAGGCATGGTCGCACAGCAGGCTTACCACGTCGAGGCCATGGCCCTGTCGACGGTAGGCAGGGAGTGTTCCAACACCGACCACCTCAGCCATGACACCAACCCGACGATAGGAGCCTCCCGCAAGTACGCCACGATCTTTAGCCACAACTGCACCGGTCACGGTGTCACCTGCGCGGGCTCTTCTCCTCACATAGGCTGCGAGTTCGTTGTCGATCGCATCCAGTAAACGATCTCGCTCGCGCGTGCCCGCCGTCGTCGACACTGACCTACTAAACGCAACCTCAATGACCGCACGACAAGCAAGGAGTGCGGGTTCATGAGGATCAACGACCCGGACCTGCTGGCTTCTTGGCCGCGGCACAAGCTGATCACGGGTCACGATGAGTAGCGGGTGACTCGTCACGGTCCAGCCTGACCTAACCACAACCTGTTCTAGCTCTGGGTTGAGCTCCGCGATCCATTCAAGCTCAATGGGCAGGCGGTGATCGACACAAGAACGCTCAAGTCGACGAAGTTGGCGGGTGCGGATACGACGGGCTCCGCCAGCAGCTGGGCGCGCAGGGTAGTGAAACGGGGTGCGGCTGATCACGAGGTTCAACGGACCGACGGCCTCGACATCGGCCTCGGTGCGGGGTAACTGATCGAAGTAGTCTTCAATGCGAACCAGTAGGGCGCGAGAAGCCGACACGTGGGCGACGCCACCTACACGATCACAAATCCCACGTTCGCCAACCATGGGACTACCCTAGCCAACCCATCAACCGATAGCCACTGCGAGCGAAGTCTTCGACTCGATCAAAGCGATGAGCCTCACCGGCAACGCCGTCGTCCGCCCCAAGGAGGATACTCACTGTCCGCCTCGTATCCGTCACATCCGACGCACACGAGCGTCACTATCATTGCAGAAATTTGAAATTCTGATCACATTTCTCTCATGAGCACGTTAGAGTGAGAAACGAGGACCGAGCTCTGGGGGGGAGAGATGGACACCAACAAAGGTCAGACACCACAATCCGACGAGGCTCGTCTCGCAGAGTTGGGCTATCGCCAAGAGCTGTCGAGGGTGATGACACTCTTTGAGAACTTCTCGGTGGCCTTTTGCTATCTATCACCAGTGGTTGGGATCTACTCGCTGTACGCGCTCAGCCTCGGGACCGCCGGGCCAGCCTTTATCTGGCTTATCCCAATCGTGGTCATTGGCCAACTCTTTGTCGCCCTGATCTTCGGCGAGCTCGGCTCGAGCTATCCGATCGCTGGTGCACTGTTTCAGTGGAGCAAGCGGCTCATGGGTACCGGCTATGGCTGGTGGGTTGGATGGATGTACGGATGGGCCCTCATCATCACCGTCGCCTCAGTCGATACCGGGGTACCGGGATACTTTGCAGACCTGGTCAACAACCTCTTTGGCACCCATCTCAATGGATCATCGCCCAACACCATTCTCCTGATCTCGACGCTCTACCTCGTAGGACAGACGCTCTTTAACGTCTATGGTGTCCGCTTTCTCGGCTCGATATCGCGCGTTGGCACCTGGTTCGAGGTGCTCGGCACGGTAGGACTCGCTATCGTCCTCCTCGCCTTTGCCACTCATCATTCACTCGGCTATCTCTTTACCACCCAGGGAACCACCCACCTCAAGACCAGTCCCTTGGGTGTGAACTTCAACGGCAACTGGTGGGCTGGAGCGGCGCTCATTGCCGTGCTCGGACCGGTCTACATCTTTTACGGCTTTGAAAGTGCCGGCGACGTCGCCGAGGAGGTCGTCAACGCCTCGCGTCATGTTCCTCGTGCGATGATCTCTGCCTTGGTGTTCGGCGGCATCGTCTCGATGATTCTCGTCGGCGCATTGAGCCTCGCGATACCTGCCGGTCCAAAGGGATTTGCTATGGCCGCAACCCAGGGGGTTCCGGGGATCCTTCAAAGCGCGATTTCAGCCAAGTTCTTTCAAGATCTCATCCTCTTTGTCATCTGTTTCGCCTTCTTCTCTTGTGGCCTCGCGGTCCAGGGGGCAGGCGCTCGTCTCGTGTTTTCCTACGCCAGGGATCGGGCGGTTCCAGGTCATCGTGTCCTGCGTCGAATCTCGCCGCGGCGCAAAACTCCGGTTGCTGCCATTCTGCTTGCTGCCGTCATCCCCGAGCTGCTCTCGTTCCTGGTTCACTTCACACCGTCAAAGCCAATCCACATCGGCTTCATTGTCTACCCGGCGCACGTCAACGCCCTGACGGCCCTCGTGAGCTTTGGTGTCTCAGGCATCTACATCTCGTTCCAGATGGTGGTCTTGGCTTACCTCATCGCCCGCTTCCGCGGCTGGAAGCCAGAAGGCTCGTTCCAGCTCGGCAACTGGGGTTATCTGGTCGCGGTGCTTGGACTGATCTATGGCGTCGGGATGATCGTCAACATCGTCGCACCAACCGGGCTAACCTCGCCTCGTGGGGCCCTGTTCAACTTCGACTGGTTGACTATCCTCGTCGACTTCATCATCATCGTCATCGGTGCGCTCTACTTCGTCTTTGGGCGACCCCATCATGCGATCCGCGCGGCCGACGCCGACCGAAAGGCCGACGCAGCCGCCAACAACAGCGACGCCGCCTCGGGCAACAGTGGCGACGCCGTCACCAGCGATTGAGCACTCTTGCGTTCGCAGCAGAGGATCCTCTTACACGGAAGGTTTGATCCAGGAGTTGCGTACTCACACCATCGGTGGTCGTGGACGCTGTGCCCAGCCGACGGCGGTTTCGACCTGGGCGGATAGCGAAAGCAACGTCATCTCGTCCCAGGGCCCTGACACGAGCTGTACCCCAACCGGAACACCGCTATCGGTTACATGAACCGGCAAGGAGATGGCGGGCTGCCCAGTCATGTTAAAGGCTGAGGTGAACACGGCCATCTGCAACACCGTCAACGAGGAGCTCGATGTCTCCGAGGAGGCGTGTAGCTCTTCGAGTACCGCACCGGCGCGGGGAGGCAGGATCGACATCGTCGGCGTCAAGAGAATATCAAACTCGCTGCCCCATCGGCTCACAAAGCCACGGGTCCATCGTTGGAGCTCCCCGACCGATCGCACGTAATCGAGGCTCGATACCGCGAGTGCAGCCTCGCGATTGCGTTGAATGTGGCCGTCGGTACGACTCCAGTCGACATCTCGATAACCGGCGAGGCCGGTGTTGACGACGTTGAGGAAGGGAACGAGAAAGTCATCCACCTTTGGAAGCTCCATGGGAACAATCTCATGCCCAAGCGCCTCGAGCGTGGTTGCAGTCAGCGTGACTGCGCGCAGGCACTCCTCGTCGACGGGAAGATCAAAGGGGGCCTTTGTGACCATCGCCACTCGTAGGTGTGTCGGCTCTATACTCAACGCCGTTGCGAAGGGTTGATCGGGTGCCGGCGCGTTGTACCACTGCGCTCGATCTGGGCCTGCGATCCTATCGAGTGCAAGCGCTGTGTCTCGAACATCTCGGGTGAGCACGCCCTCTACCGAACCACCCTCCCACGAGAAATTTCGAGAAGGCACCCGGCCACGAGCGACCTTGAGACCCACCAACCCACAGCACGAGGCGGGGATGCGAATGGAGCCACCGCCGTCATTGCCATGGGCAATAGCGAACATCTCACTAGCTACCGCGGCCGCTGCACCTCCGCTGGAGCCACCCGGGGTCAGGTCGAGGTTCCAAGGATTACGAGTCACGCCGTAGCGAACATTCTCGGTCACCGGGATCGGGCCAAATTCTGGGGCATTGGTACGCCCAACGAGCAACATCCCCGCTCGCTCAAACGCCTCGACGACCAACTCACTCTCGTCCTTGGGTGCATCAGAGACGGCGAGCGAACCATAGGTCGCAGGCCAGCCCTTAACCTCCGTGAGGTCCTTAATCGGGAGAGGTACGCCAAAGAACGTCGGGAGTTCTTCATCGTTTGAGCGCACCAAGCGCTGTTCGAGCGCGTTAGCACGACGCTTCGCGTCCTCAAAATCGGACCAGATGACCGCGTTCACCGCCGGGTTGTGGGCCTCGATTCGTTCGACCGTGTCGATCAGAACCTCGGTTGGTGAGACTTGACGAGATCGGATGAGTGCGCCAAGCTCGCTTGCGGTTGGCAGCTGGGAAAAGAGTCGAGACATGGCTTAAGCCTAGCATCGTCACTCATTTGCGTCAGGGCGCCGATACACCTCGATCTGGGCGCTGACCGTGCCAGATTGAGTCTCATCAGGTGCTGTCGATCAGCCACTGCTACCACGTGTGTGCTGGGTTGGAAGCTACAACTGGACCCGATCCAAACACTCGACATTCTTC
Organism: Ferrimicrobium sp.; assembly: GCA_022690815.1. Lineage (NCBI taxonomy): Bacteria > Bacillati > Actinomycetota > Acidimicrobiia > Acidimicrobiales > Acidimicrobiaceae > Ferrimicrobium > Ferrimicrobium sp. The sequence goes on along the minus strand of JALCZJ010000008.1, from coordinate 41,476 downwards.
GAGCGTCGGCGCATACCCGGTCAACTGACGCTGTACCTCACCTCCCATCACAGGCCTCCGATATGGAGCACCGATTCTCAATCTCCTCCGCGTAACGTTTACCAACCGCTTGGGTCCGGGTGGGAGTGACTCGCTAGGCCGGCCAAACCTTCTAGCTCCCCTACCTATATAACGAGTCGCTATATTGGCTTATTACAATCATCTGCTATACTGATGTGAATGCCCACCGCCTCGTACTCCAACGGATCAGCAACCGAGCTGGTCCTCCTCGGTCTTCTTGCTGAGGAGCGTATGCATGGATACGAACTCAAGCGCCGCATCGATACCGCATTCGGGGCCATCATGACCATGTCATGGGGATCGCTCTATCCAGCACTGGCAAAACTTGAACGCCGTGGATTCATTGGCTCTGCAACCGGCTCGAGTCAGAGAACTCGATTCGATCCACGCCAGCTGTCCGGAGCGCTCGCGGCCGAGTTCGCGCTACTCCAGAACGCCGATCAACCAGCCCTTGGGCACCGCAACCGCAAGGTTTATACCATCACCCAAGCCGGCCAAGAGGCACTCGATATCATGCTCCGCAACATCGACATCGACGATGATCGTGCCTTCTGGTTCGCGTTGGCCTTTAGCGCTCGCCTCGATGAGGACGAACGCCTCTCACTCCTCGAGCGACGGCTCAGCCGCATCAACGAACGAATTCGCGATCTACGCCAGGTCACCACCGCCTCACCAGGCCTTCGTCAAGTACGACAAGGGCTCGAGTATCGACTCGATGCCGAGCAGCAGTGGATCGAGCGAGAACTTAAAAGTCTTCGAGAGCACCAGACGCTCTCGCGGTAAGCAACAGAGAAAGGAAATGGGGAGAACGATGTCAAAAGTACGTGTCGCGATCGCCGGCGTCGGTAACTGCGCTAGCTCGTTAATTCAGGGAGTCCACTATTACCGAGACGCAAGTCCCGACGATGAGGTTCCGGGTCTCATGCATGTGCAGCTCGGTGACTATCACGTCAGCGACCTCGAGTTTGTCGCGGCCTTCGACGTTGATGCCACCAAGGTTGGGGTCGACCTCTCCAAGGCGATCTTCGCTGGGCGCAACAACACCATCAAGTTCGCTGATGTCCCCGAAAGCCAGGTGACGGTCCAGCGAGGGCCAACCTTTGATGGCCTCGGCAAGTACTATCGCGAATCCATCGAGGAATCTCCACTCGAGCCAGTCGATGTCGTCGAGGCACTGAAGGCGGCACGGGCCGACGTTCTCGTCGCCTATCTACCGGTGGGTTCTGAGAAGGCGCAGAAGTTCTATGCACAGGCCTGCCTTGATGCCAAGGTCGCCTTCGTAAACGCAATTCCCGTCTTCATCGCCTCCGATCCCGAGTGGGCCGCCAAGTTCACCGCCGCCGGGGTTCCGATCGTCGGCGACGACATCAAGAGCCAGGTCGGTGCCACGATCGTACATCGCACGCTTGCTCGTCTTTTCGAAGACCGTGGGCTCGTCATCGACCGCACCTATCAGCTCAACGTCGGTGGGAACATGGACTTTAAGAACATGCTCGAGCGCGAGCGCCTTGAGTCTAAGAAGATCTCCAAGACTCAATCGGTCACCAGTCAGATCGATCATGGCATCGAGGCCAACGACGTGCACATCGGGCCATCCGATCATGTTCCATGGCTTGAAGACCGCAAATGGGCCTACATTCGACTCGAAGGTCGCAACTTTGGGGATGTCCCATTGAATATCGAACTCAAGCTCGAGGTCTGGGACTCCCCCAACAGCGCTGGTGTCATCATCGATGCCGTCCGCTGTGCCAAGATCGCCCTCGACCGTGGTGAAGGTGGTCCACTGCTCGGACCATCCGCGTACTTCATGAAGTCGCCACCGCAGCAGTTCCGAGATGGCGTTGCCCAAGAGATGGTGAACGAGTACGCGCGTCCTCGCGCCTAGCTAGTCCGTCGACGAGCTAAATTGTCGCCTGTGCCTCTGGCTCCGGGTCGACGAGAAAACGTTCGATCGCGCCTGCGACCGCCTCGACCACTTCTGGTCCCAGGATCAGCCAGTGGTGGGGGTGGTCGATGGCGATAGATACGGCTGGCATTCTGGTCTCCCGAAGAATCGGTAACGTCATTCCGCGCGTGCTGACTGGGATGGGCAGGCCAAGATGCTCAAGTGCATCTGAAACAATCTCTGCCAAGAGCATGCCAGCGGGTGACGTGTAACGAAAACCCGAATAGTAGGCCACCTGCACGCCAAAGGTCGAGAAATCGAAATAGGTTACCAGGTCCAACTGCCTAGTGTTGGCGGTCGTGGCGAGTCGCGACTGATCACCATCATTAATGGCCACCGCTCTAGCCCCTCGTGTTCGGAGGCGCTGGGCAAGCAACTCTGATTGCTGCTCGAGGAGTAATGAACCAAAAACGGCAACGGACGCCTCACTCAGCGGCTTTTTCCGCACGCGAAGACGCTGGCGTTCGCGAACTCCGTGAATGTGTTCGCTCGATCGCCCAAACACCCGGCGCAACTCATCGACGGTTGCCCCACCACAGATACCGTCGGCGGGCAGCGCAACATTCGATTGGAAATCTTGGAGTGCGTCTCTGGTGCGAGGTCCAAAGATACCGTCGACACGCCCAGGATCAAAACCGAGGTTGCCGAGCCGCTCCTGAAGCCAGGCAACATCGTCGCCACGGAAGCTCGGATTACGGAAATAGAGGACTCGATCCCCAAAGGCAAAACCGGCCTCTACGAGGCTCCTCCAGGTAATTTGATCGCACTCCCCCGTCTCGGGGATGCCCCGAGACAGTTGAAAGGCCTCAATGGCCTCTGTGAGGCCAGCCGACCCAGTGGTTGGGCCAAAGCCCAATTTCTCGAGCCGAGCCACGACATCAGCCAGGCTCGCCTCAGAGTTCGAAGGATCGATCCTCGCTGGGGGGTTCAACCAGCGAGCGCCGGATCCAGTTCCTTGAGCAATGCCTTCTTCGACATCGCTCCCACGATCCTCTTGACTGGCTCGCCATCGCGGAACAGCATCAGGGTCGGAATGCTCATGATCTCGAACTTCCGAGCCACTCCAAGAGCGTTGTCGACGTTCAACTTCCCAATCGTCAGCTCTCCGCCCTTGTCCTCGGCGATCTCCTCGAGAATTGGAGCAATCATCTTGCACGGTCCACACCACTCTGCCCAGAAGTCTACTAGTACCGGGGTCGTCGCCGCTTTGATCCGCTCATCGAAGTTCTGATCGTTTAGTTCAATGATCTCTACGCTCATTTCTCACTCCATTCCCGAAATCCATAATTCCCATGAATCTCGCTATCTTGTCCAAATGCAACTCTACCCAAAGTCATTATCCCAAACTTACTGGCCCAGACTTACTGGTATGGCAAATTCGTCAGTCTTGCAACGTTGGCCAAGCCTAGCTAACTCGACCGGCCTGCGAGAAACCATGTCGACCGTTACCCGCCGGATCGTTGCATATCAGTAGTTGCGTTCACAACTATTACCAGTCTAGTCAATCGGCTACTTGGAAGACTCGCGGCTTGCCAAGTAGTGCTCTACGTCGAGTGCCGCCTGGCAGCCCGACCCAGCTGCAGTGATCGCCTGACGATAGAGGTGATCCTGCACGTCACCAGCCGCAAAAACGCCACGAACACTCGTCGCCGTCGACCCAGGTTGAGTAATGATGTAACCAAGATCGTCCATCTCAAGTTCACCTTTGAACACGTCGGTGTTCGGGGCATGGCCAATGGCAACGAAAAGACCGGTGAAATCGTGTCGTTCGCGACCCTCGCCGGTCGTATCTTGGAGCGTGACGCCTCGGAGGGAACCACCCTCCTCATGGAGCTCCACCACTTGTCGATTCCAAAGGAACCTAATCTTCGGGTTGGCCATCGCCCGATCCTGCATGATCTTCGAGGCTCGAAGTTGATCACGCCGATGGATAATGGTCACCGACTCGGCGAACTTGGTCAGGAACAGCGCCTCCTCCAGCGCAGAGTCACCACCGCCAACAACCGCGATGTGATGTCCGCGGAAGAAGAAGCCATCGCAGGTCGCACACGTCGACACTCCATGACCCACCAGTCGAAGCTCGTCATCGATTCCAAGCATGATCGAACGGGCACCGGTGGCGATGATTACGGCGTCAGCACGGTAGGTCGGTTCGTCCGACGAAGAATCCGACGCCCAGATCAAAGGCTGTGGGCCGGAGAAATCGATACGAGACGCCTTCGCGCCATGCATCCGGGCACCAAAGCGTTCGGCCTGAGCACGAAAATTCGCCATCAACTCGGGACCGAGGATCCCATCGACGAATCCCGGAAAGTTCTCGATCTCGGTGGTCAACATCAGCTGGCCACCCGGCTGGTCCGAGGTCGACGAGGGCTCTCCTTCGAGAACAACAGGGCTAAGGTCAGCCCGTGCAGCATAGATCGCTGACGTAAGTCCGGCCGGCCCGGATCCGATAATAACTACCTTGGCATCTTCGGTCATCGTTGAACTCGTTCTCCTCTATACCTCTGCGTGATGCTTGGCCTCGCCGTGATGCTTGGGCTCGCCGTGACGTTTGGCCTCGCCGTGATGCTTGGGCTCGGCGTGACGCTCGTGTTGAGTTGACGACAGCCCTAGCGATCAGCCTGCGTTACCTTCAGCATGCATGCTCTTCCTTTGATACCTGTACAACCCATCGCCACAACAACTGATTCCCACCCGACTGTCGAGGTCGATAGCACTGAGCCCCGCTTAGGTCGACGCTTGTTGCGGGTGGAACCGGTAACGACCCATCTTGCGCCAAGCGAAGATCGACGCCACCAACGCGAGACCACCGATGACGAAGTAGGTGATCCAGACGCGCCCGGCAAAGAGATAGGCGTCGAGCAGTTTCACCAACGCATCGACGGTCAACACCGCAGCGACGATCACCAAGACAATGCCAACGAGGCCGAAAATGATGGCTCGAGCCAACCAGAATAACGGGGAGACGGCCTTATTCTGGAGAAACTTCGTGATCTCGTCGACCCACTCCGTTGCGCGTGACGCGAGGTCGCGTTGCGCCTCGGTTTCACCGTGTCGTTCACCCATCTGGATTCCCTCCTTATGCGTTTAGCTTACTTCGCCTTTGACCACCGAAATGCCGAGAGCTCCTGGTCCCGCGTGTGTTCCGATCGTAGCACCCATCACCGTGACGATGACATCGTCGACGCCCGTCACCACCTTGACCCGCGTCAAGGCCTCATCGAGGTCCGGGGCCATCGCATGGACGAGTCCAACTTGCTGGTACGGGCCATTACCCTCGAACTTCTCCAGGAGCGCGGTGAGCGCCGTCTTGCGAGTACGAACCCGGCCCGCCGCCAAGATGGCGCCATCACGTACCTCGATCAAGGGCTTAAACGACATCAGCGTGCCCAGCAGAGCACTAGCGGCCCCGATTCTGCCGCCCTTACGAAGATTGTCGAGGGTGTCAAGCGTGCCAAAGGTTCGGATTCGTTCGATCAACGAAGCACCGAGTGCCTGGCACGTATCCGGTGACGCTCCGTCTTGGGCTGCGCGTGCTACCCCAATCGCGACAAGCCCTTCACCGATGGTCAACGTTCGGGTATCGAGCACCGAAACGCGATGGGAAAAGGCGCTCGCGGCTGTCACCGCCGACTGGTACGTGGCCGAGAGATCCCGGGTCATGGTGAAACACATCACGTGACTAGCACCAGCATCCAACGCCTCGCTAAAGGCGGCATCGAATTCGGCGGGCGAAGGGGCCGAGGTCTTCGGGAGCTCCTCAGCCGTGCGAACCAGCTCCCAGAAGCGCTCTCGCGAGAGCTCGGTACCATCCTTGTGGTCGACACCATCGAGACTGATAGTCAGCGGCACACGACGGATATCCAAGGCGTCTGCAAGCTCATTGGGCAGATCTGACGCCGAATCCACAACAACCGCCACACTCATCGCTGCAGCTCCCTTCTTTGGCGGGTCAGTCTAGCTGCCAGCGCGTTGAGCACCACAAAGATTCCCGCAGCGATCAGTAGTGAGCCCACGGTTTGGAACACAAATCCGAGGCTCCTTGGACCATCGATCGACGGCAACAACCTCCAGAGCACGACCGCTGCGATCGCTCCAAGCAACCCGAGACGCCCCCAGACACGGAGCAGGTCCCCAGGGGCCCGCAACGCGTGCATGCGAGCCAGGATTACGAGGCCAAGCAGTGCGGCAACCGTGTAGGCGATCGATAGCGCTAGGGTCAACCCTTCGACACCGTAGTGACCGACCAGCACAAAGGCGAGCACGATATTGAGACCGTTTTCCACGACATAGAGCATGAACACGACTCGGGCATTCCGTGTCGCCTGTAGGCCCTGGACAATCGAAAGAAACAGGGCAAAACCAGGGAGTCCGACGGCAAAGCCCTGGAGGGCCTCAGCGGTCAGGTGCACACCAGAAAGCCCGACCGCCCCGTAGCGCAACACAAGATCCAGCCCAACCGGTGCACCGACCAACATCACCGCCGCCAGCGGCAAGGTAATCGCGACGCTGGCACGCAAGGCGCGAGTCAGGTTCGTAGCGTACCCCAACCGATCGTTGGTTGCCCAGAGGCGAGCGAGCCTCGGCTGGAGCGCCGTCATGATCGAGAGGGAGACGATCGCATACGGGAGCTGGAAGAACAGGTAGGCGTAATTGTAGGCACTAACAAAGCCAGGTCGCGGATCAGCGATCGCGAGCACGACAAAGACCGCTACTTGGTTGGCGATGACGAAACCAACCGTCCAAGACGAGAGTGAGAACATCTCTTTGACCGCTGGATCTCGCACCGAGAATGATGGGCGAAACTCGATTCCCAGACGGAAGAGGACTGGCAACAGTACCAACATTTGCGCCGCCACCCCAGCGGTCGAACCGAGTCCAAGGATCAAGGCGGCCCCCGAGTGAGCCAGCACCACGTTGAGATTTGCGCCTGGATAGAGGGCAGCAAAGAGCACGAGTGACAACACCGCGACGACGTTGTTGGCGATTGGGGCAAAGGCTGCCGAGGCAAAGTTGCCTCGCAGATTCAACACCGCTGTAAAGAGCGAGATTGCGCCGTAGAAAAACAGTTGGGGTGCAAACAAGCGCAACAGCTCCACAGCGAGCTCTCGTTGGGCCGGAGCATAACCATGGTGATTGGCGATGGTGTAGAGACTGATGATCACCGGGGCAAGGAGTTCGAAAATGACCGTCGCGATCAACAACGCCGCAACGCCCAAGGTCAGAATCGTAGCTTGGCTCCTGTTGCCCAGTCGACGCCCTGCAACGCTAAAGCGCGCAGAGAGGACTGGCAGCAACGTCGCCGAGATCACCCCACCCAACAACAGATCGTAGAGCATGTTGGGCGTATTGTTGCCAAGGTTGTAGGCATCTGCGAGCGGACGGACACCGAGCACCACAGCGAGTACAACCAGTCTGATCAGACCCGTCAGCCGCGAGGTCAGCGTCCCGGCCGCGAGCAGGGCCGCATTCTGGCTCGCCGACTCACGAGTGCCAAAAAGTAGTCGTTTGAGTTGCTTGATCACACATCCCTCGGCTTTTTGTGGTGCCGTCGCGCGGTACGCACCCACCAGGAGATCAAGACCAATGCTGCCCCAACGGTCAAGACGATGCCAACGGTCGAAAAGCCGGTTGAATGCACCGTCAGCGTGGTGCTCAACAACACGTTGCCATTGGGCGCTGCGACGACCGCCGACGCCGCGAAGGTTCCAAGAGCCTTGACGACGACCGGGAGGGCAACGGTTTGGGTCCCCCGCTTCAGAGAGAGACTCCGTGTGGAGCCCTTGGGAAACGCGATCTCAGATGAGTGAATCGACATCTTCACACTGATCGGGAAGGGCAATGTTGACGACAAGGTCAGCGGCACTGACACGCTATGAGAGGTCAAGGTAATCGTCCTCGATCCCACCAACTGCACGTTGGCGAGCAGTCTTCGTTCCTGCTCTTCGAGTGACACAGCAGCTTGCCGACCGAGCGTTGGCTCTCGACCGGTCGCAAGCTGTGCTAGTCCGATCAAACCATTGAGCGGACTATGCGATCCAGTGTCAGCCGAAGTCAATCCACTGAGGCGATTCAACGCTGATCGCAGTGATCGATTCACGGTCGGGCAGTGGGGTGATGACGTGGCGAGACTGAGATCGGACTCAGCGATCTGGCTGCTCGGCAAATTCGCTGCTTGACTAAGCGTCTCGAGTTGAAAAAGCGAGGTGCTATGGAGGCGATCGAGAACCGCCACCAGAGATTGGAGCTGTTGGGGTGTCGTAACGTTGACACCCATCGTCGCCACTCGTCCATTTTGGGCAGGGGCCTGAAAATAGAATTGGGCAAGGTCGGCCAACAAGCGCTGGTATCCGTCCGGCGTGGTCGCGTTCGCCAACTCAGTGCTCAGCTGTTGGCTCGACCCCAACAACGTGAGACCCATGGTTCGCACGTGCGCTGGATCTGACACCGAGAGCACCGAAGCGAGTTTACCAAGCACCGTGTCTGGTACCACTGCGACGCTCACCCTTTGTCGATGCAAGGCACCCAACTCGGCTCGGCTCGGCACCGTGTCAAAGACCGCCGCGCCAGTGTCGGTCCCATTGACCTGTGCTGATAACCCGAGGCGGGCACCAAAACCGATAAGCGAAGAGAATTGAGGATTCGCGCAGCCCGCCTGGGAGGAAGCATAGGGTGAGAGGATGCGCTGATGTAAAGTCGAGGGGCCAACGAGCTTGGCATACCGGATCTGATCCGCGATCGACGTACCGAGCCTGCCTCCGACCGAGATGCTGGCCGCAGCTGGTGAACTCGAGAGGTTCACCAACGCCGGGTCGACGGTCTTAGCAGACGCAGGTAGTTCGACATGAAGGACTGCGGCAACACCGAGTGGAGTGGTTGCTGCGTCACCTGATGGGAAAAAAGGTATACCAAGAATGACTTGGCTCACGGTGACACCGGTTTGACTATTGGCGATACGGAGTTCGACTGGGTAGACGCCAGCACAGTCAGCGCCGCAGGAGATATCAGAGAAGATAGGTGAGCGCAGACGATAACCGCCGCCGGACCCACGTATGTTAGCCAACGGCATCGGCCGAGAGAGTGCCAGTGGTGAGCCACCGGGACCTTGGTGGAGGGTTTGACGCAGTTGTGAGCGTGATGAGGTGCTCGGATAGACCACAAGAAAGGCTTCTGCGTTGTTGGTGGTGCCCGAAAAACGAAAATCGATCGAGAGGGGTCCGGATCCACTCACCACCCCGGGCGCTTGCGTCAGGGTGATCCTATCCTTGTAGGCAGCGAGTCGCTCGTGTCCAGGCATGACTAGCACCACTGAGACCAAAGGGACGAGAACGAGTGCGACGATAACCCTAAGAGACAGATGGCTCAAAAATCGAGATACCCTCCGGCTGGAGGTCGAAGTCGAGTTTGAGGTAGAGCTTGAGAGCATTCTCGTTACGCTGTTGTGTGTTGACTCCAACTCGCCGTGTTCTCCACCTCTTCGCCCATCGCAGGCCGTCAACGATCAGTCGTGTGGCAAACCCACGGCCTTGCCAGCGAGGATCCACCGCGATCCTTTGGAGATAACCCTCGCCACCACCTAGGCCAAAAATAGCGTAGCCCGCTACCTCGTCAGAATCGCCTACGGTCACCACCCTAAACCGACTCCGGGGTGTCGCTGCGACCGCCTCAGCAAGTGCTAGTTGATTCATGGCCCAAAACGGCTCAAAACATGCATTGTCAACGCGGATCACCTCGTCGACGTGGAGCTGACTCGCCCGATGAATCCGGGCTATGCCAGCGGAGGCCGGAACCTGAGGGAGACTGAGCGCACTTCGCCGAAAGAGCACATGCAGTCGATCCACTTCGCGCATGCCCGCAGAGGCAAGGACAGCCTTCTGGGTAGATCCGGTCGCCTGAACCAAGAACCTCGAGTAGCCCATCTCCTGGCCTAGCGCCATCGCTCGGAAGAGGATCTCGGGATCTCGCACCCAAACGTGTGGCGGAACCGCAACCAATACGGCTCCTGAATTTCCATACCACGGTGAATACCGAACTTGGATGCCACCGACACTTCTTAGCGCAGCCAACTAGCGTCAACGGTCCTTTCCTGCATAGCCCGTACACCTGAGCTCTTTAGTCAAACACTAATAGCTGAATAACACAGAGTGATCCCAGACACTCAGACGGCGCCAATCAGCCGGAGATAGAGGTAGGGAACCGCGAGTAGCCAGAGTCACGGTAGCATAAGGGCATGACCGTATTGTTCGGCACCCATCCCGAATACCTCGAACATGATCCCGGTCTCTTTCACCCTGAGTCAGCCAGCCGACTCGAGGTGATCACCTCAGTTGTCGACCGATTCCACGATGGCATCGTTCGCTTTCAACCCTCGCCTGCCAGCACCGAGTCAATCATCAGGGTCCACGACCCAGCCCACGTTGCTGAAATCCGTCAGCTCTGCCTGATGGGTGGTGGACCAATCGATGCTGATACCCACGTGGGATATCAATCCTACGATGTCGCTCTACTGGCGGCTGGCGCCGGGCTCAACGCCATCGATCGCCTCCGACAGGGAGAGGCGGATTCGGCGTTCGTTGCAGTTAGGCCACCTGGCCACCACGCGACGGCGGATACCTCGATGGGGTTTTGCGTCTTCAACAACATCGCCATCGCCGCCCAACAGCTGGTCGAACAGGGCGAGCGTGTTCTCATCATCGACTTTGATGCCCATCATGGCAACGGCACGCAAGACATCTTCTACGCGAATGCATCAGTGCTCTACGTCTCAACGCATCAACATCCCCTCTACCCAGGCACCGGAAAGGTCTTCGAACTAGGGTCAAACGACGCGGCGGGCCTCACGGTCAACATCCCTCTTCCCCCACGGACATCGGGGCAGACGGCTCTTGCAGCCCTTGACGTGATCGCCTCCCCCACCATTGCGGCCTTCAACCCAACGTGGCTCTTGATCTCTGCTGGCTTCGATGGCCATCGAGCCGATCCACTCACCGATCTCGGTTACCGCGCCGACGACTTTTATCACCTGACTGCCTGGGCACTCCAATACGTGCCCAAAGGAAGAACGATCGCCTTTCTTGAAGGCGGCTACGACCTCAACGCCTTGGCCGAGTCGGCCATCGCCATGTTCGAGGCCATGCTCGACCTCGGACGCCGTCCCGATCCCTTTGAACCTGCGGGCACCATCGAAACCGATCTGGTAAACACGCTCGACCGAATGCGAAGAGGAGCTCTTGAATCACAAGGCATCGCATCGCCACCAACAAACTAGGCGTTACTGGCTTGCAACCACTATCGTCGCACGGGCCGGTATCAGCTCGGCTGAATCCAGGCGAGGTAGGATAGGGCAGTCCGTTAGCTAGAGCAGAAATAGGTACCCGAGGTGATCCCCGACCGTTTTCAACCCATCATCAGCCAACTGCAGCCAGTTGCCGAGCGTTTTCACCAGCACAACCTCCGCCTCTACATCGTCGGTGGTGTCGTACGTGATCTCATGCTTGGCTTCAGCCCCAGCGAGATCACCGATATTGACCTGACCACCGACGCGCTGCCCAGCGATATCATCGCCGTGCTCGAAGGTCTCATCCACTCTGTCAACCGTGCAGGCGAGCGCTTTGGCACCATTGCCTGTTCCTTTGGTGAACTCAAGCTCGAGATCACCACACATCGTCGTGATGTCTACGCCAACACAAGCCGCAAGCCAACAGTGGACTTTTCTGGATCGCTGGCTGAGGATCTTGCTCGTCGCGACTTTACCATCAACGCCATGGCTCTGGAACTGACGACCGCAGAGCCAGTCCTCATCGACCCGTACGACGGGGTGAGCGACCTCGTCGCCAAGCAACTCAGGACACCCGTCTCACCCGAGGTCTCGTTTGTTGAGGACCCCCTTCGCATGCTTCGCGCCGCTCGGTTCATCGCGCGCTTCGACCTGGAGCCAGAGCCAGGCCTAATCGCAGCCGTTGGCCAGTTCGCTTCACGGCTTTCGATCCTTTCGCGCGAACGAATTCGCGATGAGCTCAACCGGCTGTTGACCCTTGATGACCCATCAGCCGGCCTCCAATTCTTAGTCGAAACGCCCCTCGCGAATAACTTTCTCCCGGCGCTCGCCGCGTTGCGCCTCGAGCAGGACCCGGTGCACCACCACAAAGACGTCCTAGCCCACACCATCGCCGTGGTCCGCAAATGTTCCCCACGCCTCCGACTACGACTGGCCGCCCTACTCCACGATATTGCAAAACCCAAGACCCGTCAGTTCGGTCCAGAAGGTGTCACCTTCCACTTCCACGACGTCGTTGGGGCTCGCATGGCGACAACCATCCTCACTGACCTCCGCTACCCCAAAGACCTCATCCAAGACGTCACTAAGCTCGTCGCATTGCATCTGCGCTTTCATGGCTACGAAGCCGGCTGGTCCGACTCGGCCGTACGTCGCTACGTGCGAGATGCTGGTGAACTCTATGAAGATCTAAATGAACTGACCCTCTGCGACGCCACCACCCGCAACCAGCACAAGCTCGCGGCTATGGCACAACGGATGGCGGACTTCAGGCAACGCGTCATCGACCTTCAGGCGGCCGATGCAGCGGCTGCGCTACGACCCAGCCTCAACGGCGACGATATCATGAAGCTTCTCAACGTCGGCCCCTCCCCCACCGTTGGCAAGGCTCTCGCCTTTCTCCTCGAAACCGAACTTGATGAAGGACCGCTGCCAACTGAGGTCGCGATCGAGCGACTTCTCCACTGGTGGGCGAGCCAACCCCGAGCCGAAGAACAAAGCCACATACGCAAACACTCGCCCCTAAAGAGACCTGACCGTCGCTAGCGACAACCCCTAAGAACGCCCCGCAACAACATCACAACAATCGATCCACAGCCTTGGCTGAACGGCCACACGAACCCGGGCGCTACAGTGAACCCATTTCGCCGTCGCATTACCCCAGGTAGGGGCGCTGCAGACCGGATCGCTTCGAACGTACCTGGGGAACACACCGTTCATCCACAACCTTATGCACAGCTGTGTACAAACTTCACCCTTAACCTCGATATAACCTTCACTTAAGACTCGAACCCGGGGTCGACGATCGAAGAAGCGATTCGATGCAAGTCGTTCAGATCCGCAAAATCCAGTCTGATACTGCCTGAACCACCCTTCTTGAGATCGATCGACACCGAGGTCAGCAACGACTCAGATAGCAACCCCTCGACCTCAACCACCACAGCCGGACGAGGTTTGGGAGCAGCCCCATCCGCTGGCTCCTCCCGCTGTACGTCATTGGCCCCCGACACCGGCGACACCGTCTGGCGCACCAACTCCTCGGCCTCTCGCACGCTCAACCCCTCGGCGATGATCCTCTCAGCCAATCGCTCCTGAAGCTTCCGATCTGGCGATCCCAACAACGCTCGCGCATGCCCCGCGGAAAGCGTGCCCTCAATAAGCGCACGCTGCACCGAGGCTGGGAGTTGCAACAATCGCAGAGTATTTGATACGGCCACCCGGCTCTTACCAACCCTTTGTGCAACCGCCTCATGCGTCAAACCAAAATCGTCAATCAACTGTCGGTATGCCGCCGCCTCCTCCAGAGCATTGAGATCCTCCCGATGAAGATTCTCAACAACCGCCACCTGCAACGAACCGAGGTCGTCACGCTCCTGGATAAGCGCTGGTATAGCCGTTAACCCAGCCCGCTGTGCAGCCTGCCAACGCCGTTCCCCAGCTACCAACTCAAATCCGTCATCCTGTCTCCGAACCAGAATCGGCTGGAGCACACCGAGTTCACTGATCGAGGCCGCCAATGCCGACAGACCCTCTTCACTGAACCGTTTCCGCGGCTGGTATCGATTCGCGTGGACCAGACCGATAGGGATCTCCTGTAGCCCTTCCGCATATCGGTCGTTCGCGACCGGAATGAGGGCACCCAACCCCTTCCCGAGACCAGACTGCCTAGCCATTGGCTACCTCCCTTGCTAAATGTCGATAGGCGATCGCCCCTCGCGAACCCGGATCGAACACCGTGATAGGCTTGCCAAAGGAGGGGGCCTCCGATAGACGAACGGTACGTGGGATGATTGTCTTGCAGACCGTATCCCCACAATATTCACGCACCTCACGAACAACCTGTTCGGCAAGGTTGGTGCGTGCGTCATACATGGTCATCACCACGTAATCGATACTGAGTTCCGGATTCAGCGAAGCCTGGATCAGTCCAACATTCCGGAAAAGCTGAGAAAGTCCTTCGAGCGCATAATACTCACACTGGATCGGGACCATCACTGTATCCGCTGCGGAAAGAGCATTGATAGTCAACAGGCCCAACGATGGGGGACAGTCGATAATCACATAGTCGAAATCCGCCCGAATCCCGTCTAGTGCACGACGTAATCGCAGCTCACGGGAGAAAGCCGAGACCAATTCAATCTCAGCACCTGCCAGGTCGATGGTGGCCGGGCAAAGAAACAGATTGGCCACGATGGTAGCTTCGATGACGTTCTCGATGGGCTCATCCTTCATCAACACGTCGTAGACGGAGTGCTCCAACTCCCGAGGGCTCACCCCTAGGCCTGTTGTGGCATTTCCCTGCGGGTCAAGATCGAGGACCAAAACACGGTGACCCAACTCAGCCAATGAAGCAGATAGGTTGACCGCCGTCGTCGTCTTTCCAACGCCACCCTTTTGATTCGCCAATGCGATGACTCTTGCGCCCTGCTCCACTATCACGTCCCTTCAGGTTCTTTCACTGCTGAACCCATGTTTCACGTGGAACACCGTCTCGAACCTTCCGTCATGTTTCACGTGAAACCTTCAGCGTGCAGCCGTTGAAATCACTCTAGCACGAGCGGCACTCCACGCAATCGACTGATATCCAGAACGGCACAAACCCAAGAACCAGCAACATTCTCCAACTGGTCTAGCCAGCACCATAACCACTGCACCAGGAGGAGCAGGAGGCCGACGCCTCCACGAAGCCGACCGGAATCCAGGCGGGGGACACAGAGCAACTGAATGTGATAGCGAGAGTAATGACCCGAATCCATCTTCGTCATCTCACGCCGCGCCGATTCCGCACGCGACCAATGAAACTCTACCGATGCAGTTGGGCTCCATAGCCACATCGACTGCCAGGACGAATAGGGGACCCATGGGACTGGATAGGCCTTGCCGAACAATTACATGGGCAGATACGACCCGTAACCTTCAGCCCCCACAACGAGAACACATCGCTTGTGGCACAACAACGCTCCTGCAATGCTTCCCTCGTACATCACCAACACAATTCCTCAGCACGAACCCGTACCAGTGGGCCCTCCCCAAACAAACCGGTAGCATTCAATCGGAACAATCGCCACGAGCCCCTTGTCGCGAAACCTTCCAGCGTCTCAGCACAAGCAGTCCGGTCAGGGTCGCAACAGTGATTCCAACCTTTCAAACGCAACGAGATCACCGTGGAGTCACAGACTCATCCTTCCCACGCCACTTCCTCCACCACAAAGCGAATATGTGAAATGAACCGTGTGCGCTTGACGAAGTCTTGCTTGGTGACAAACTCCACTCGACCTCCTACCCACTATGGCACCTCCTGCCAGCGGGCAAGGGAGAACATGGATCCATGACTCGCGGCCCAAGCACACCACTCCCCAAGCAACTCTGATGACAACCAGCGTTGACACCTCAGAAGCGGGCACCACTCGACTAGCACGGGGACCACATGTATCCTACGCCGAAGGAACCATCGTAAACCATAGACGACCATTCACACCCAAGACGACTCATTCAGTCGATAGAACAAAGGGACCACCATTGCTATCGAAACTTTTTGCCACCCCTGGCCCCAATGGGGACCTCGCACGACACAACAACCAATAGTGGGGGAGTGTTAAACCAAAGAACCATCAATTGAGCGCTATCAGCAGTCTCGTACACTATCCACGACGGATCAGCCATCGAACGCAAAGGGGTCACAGGGTAGCGAGTGTAAACTCGGTTGCGACCGCTCAGTGCCCAAGTACTGACGGCCGAAAAAGGCGCGCGCCTAGAACAATGGTTGCTTCCAGGCCTTACCAGCGAGGCGGGGGTAACGCGGACCACAATGCTTGAATTTTCTAAGAATGGCCAGACCAAAGGTATCCCGTCTGATCTCAACCAACTCGAGACCAATTCGACCAAGTCCCTCTGCCGACCAGCGTTCACCGGCTGAGTCAGGCGGCTCCGACACCACCACAAAACCATCCAAGGCTACATAGCCTGCTGCGACCTCGGCTGTGATTCCTGGTCCAGCAAAACTACGAGCAGTTACAAAGGAGAACTGTTCGCGATACCGAGTGTCATGAGCCAACTCCTCAGCTCGGCGGACAACGACATCGGCCCGCTCGCTGACTTGCATAACACTGACCGCATCGCGCAAGAAAGCCGCTCGTTTAGCCATGACTTCAACGAGACACAAACGCAGTTCTGGGAACCGCTCCAAAAGAACGAGGCTAGGAAGGCCTCCGCCACTACCCAAGTCGACACCAGATTGACTCGTCATCTCTAGGTGTTGCAGAGCATCAGCGAAGGCCGACGAATGCTTCAGATGTTGATCAAGGTCTCCACCGATGAAACCCCAATCATGGGCCTTACGAATCGATTGCTGCAGGCTCTCCGTCACTGTCGACTTCCTGGGTAGATGAGTCATCCTTGAACATCACGACGTAGCGATGTGGCTCCTCACCCTCGGATCGCGTGCTCACACCGTCAATCTCAGCCACCGTATCATGGATGATCTTGCGGTCAGGAGCCATCATCTCTTCAAAAACGAGCTTCTCGCCGGACAGCCGTACCTTCTCAGCCTGGTCGCGAGCGAACTTCTCTAGCGCTTCTCGGCGCTTCATCCGATACCCTGCGATATCAACCCCTACGCGTCCGGCACCCTCGCCAGCTCGAGTCTGAACGACCGAGCGAGTAACCTCTTGCACAGCGGTTAGAACGCTACCGCGCGGACCGACGAGGGATCCAAGTCCCTCTCCGTTGATCTCTAACTCCATCGAATCTTCGTCGAGATGAGTAACTGTTACCTCACCCGACAAGCCAAACTCGTGCATGAGTCCAGCCAGGAACTCCTGAGCCGCATTGGCCAGCTCTACTCGGCTAACCTCGGTGCGCTCGACCTTTGAGCTGCTATTCTCCTCTGACTCCACTTTCCTTGGCTCCTTTGGCTTCTCAGATCGTGACCTCTCGGTCTTTGGCTTCTCGGCTTTCTCATTGTCGGTCTCGGATGTCGTGGTACGTGGCCGACGTGGCTTGCGTTCCCGCTTCGGATTAGGAAACGACGGTCGGAGGCGGGCCCGAATCCGGGCTGACTTCTTGCCGAATCCAAGAAAACTTGCTCGACCCTCATCCAAAACCTCGAACTCAATATCGCTCTCCTCAACACCAAGGTGTTCCAGTGCGAGTTCCTTGGCCTCGTCAAGATCTTTACCAGTGGTCTCTATCCACTCCATTGCAGCAGTTAGCTCCTTGTCTTTATTTGTGGGCCTTGTCACCCGTTATCAGCTAGTCTGGGAACTAGCGACGCTTTTTCTTCTTATTTGAACGATTGTCTCGCGGCGGACGTGGTTTCGGCGGGTCCAGCGGGCTCGCATTGTTGTCCGTTGAGAGGGCTGGGGTGGTCCCAGGGAGCAAACGGCGTAGCAAATTCTTTGACGGCGATGGGCGGCGCACAATCTCCTTAGCCTCAATGATCTGATTCTGCTTCGCATCGGCAGCCTTGCGTCGCGCCTCCACAGAGTGGGAACGCAATGTGGGATCGTGCCTCCACATGAGCTCTTGCTGGACCACCCTAAAGATACCGGAGACGAGGAAGTAAACGACTACACCTGCAGGGATGTCGAGATAGATAAAACCAAACACCAGGGTGGAGATCTGTTGGGTTTTAGAGGCCATCGGGTTCGCAGCCGCAGCTGTTGGGTTCTTTCCAGTGATCTGCTTGATCTGTAGGTACTGCAGTGCGACCGATACGATGACCAATAAGTAATACGGGAGCGAGTCAAAGAAGCCCAGGTGAAGGTGGAGCGCGGTCAAGTCTAAGTTGATTCCCAGGAACTTCATAGTCCCATGGTCAATAACCAAATGCTTATACAGCAGACTTGAGTGAATGATGTACTTTGGCGAAGCTACGACTCCATGGGCCGTCTTGACGGTGTTGGTCAGTCCCCGAATGACATCGTACATGACGATCAGGAGCGGGAACTGCAGGAGCATCGGGAGACAGCCACCAGCTGGCGAGACTTTGTTCTCCTTGAAGAGCGCCTGCTGGGCCTCGGCCAACCCCTGGCGATCTCCCTTGAACTGCTTCTGAAGCTCCTTGATCTTCGGCTGGATCGCTTGCATCTGGAGCATCGACTTTGTGCTCTTAATGGTGAGCGGCGAAATGGCCACCATCACGGTCACCGTCAGCAATGAGATCGCTATGCCATAACTAGGCACCAGTGCGTACCAGAACGTGATGATGCCTGCTAACAGGTCATAGATCGGACGGAGGATATCGCCGAGTATGTTCATTATCTTACTTCTCTCCCATGCTTGGGTACATGTTTCCCTGGAGGGACGGGATCGTATCCACTTGAGCCGAACGGATTACAACGAAGAACCCTCCGCACTCCCAACCACGTTCCCGTGATAGAGCCGTGCTCCTCAATAGCCTCCTTAGCGTACTCGGAGCAGCTCGGTGTATAGCGGCAAGGAGATGGTCTCCCGCGCCGTACAACCTGGTAACCTTCGATAAGTTTTACCAAGAGGACCCCTAGGGGTGAGAGCTCCTTATCGCTCATTCGTCACCTTCTTCAAACCGTGGCCGAGTCCTTCAACACACAGCCTAGTGATGTCACTTTTCAAACCTGCAAAGGTGGTCTCATCCCATCCACGACGAGGACTGAAAAAGTAGGATCCGCTTGGCAAACCACTGGAGCGAACAACCTCTCGTAACCGACGCCGGAACGTGTTACGCTGCACCGCATTCCCATAGCGTCTCGACACCGCGATGCCAATCTTTGTCATCACCTCATCAACGAGAGGATCACCTTCATTGCGCACGAAAACCACATTTACGTAGTCGCCACGCCACCGACGTCCCTCTCGAAAAACACGATCGAACTCTTCCCGTGTGCGCAGCGACTTGAACTCCACCAGTGCTACGCGGAAAGACGCGCTCTTCCTTTACTACGGCGAGCCCTGATAATGGCACGACCGGCTCTTGTCGCCATCCGATGCCGAAACCCATGCTTCCTAGACCGACGCCGATTATTCGGCTGGAACGTTCTCTTCACAATAACTCCCTTACCGCTGTCCAACCTGGAACAGCCCACTCAACCCGTATAGCATAGCGTCTTTACTCCCAACGTCACGATCAAGGTCTCAGGTCTCATGAACGCAGCTCGTTCGTGTCGCCAGCCCTACAACAGGAAAATCAGAGAACCGCCAAACAGCGCCTCAAAATACCTCTATGATGGTTCGTTACTCTGGACAGCAATAGTTTTCCACAGGTTCATATCCACAAGGTGACAAGTCTGTGGATAAGGGAGGAGGGCCACTTGTCTGAGCACGAGGGTCTATGGGCCAACATCTCAGAGCGTTTTCGCGAACACGTTGGTGAAGCAGCGTGGAAGACCTGGTTTATCTCGATTACGCCAGTGACCATCACGACCGACGAGGTGGTTCTGGCTACCCCATCCCCACTCGCCAAGGAGCGCCTCGAGACCAAGTATCGGGAGGTGCTCGGATCGCTCTTTTCTGAAGCTATCGGTCATCCGGTCCCTGTCCGCATCCAGGTTCGAGCCAACGAGAAGATTACCTGGGCGACCGAGGTGCCAGACGCGAACGCATCCGACAAGAAGCGTCCAGAGGAGGCTGACTTGTTTGGCTTCGATTTGGGCCCTAGCCGACCAGCTAGCGCGAAGTCGCGACTCTCTACCAGCTTCGATGCTCGCTACACCTTTGAAGCGTTTGTTATCGGATCATCAAACCGGTTTGCCCACGCCGCCGCGTTGGCGGTGGCAGAGACACCTGCTGCCTCGTACAATCCACTCTTCATCCATGGCGGTGCCGGGCTCGGCAAGACCCATCTGCTCCACGCCATTGGTAACTATGTTCGCCAAAACTACCGAGACAAATATGTTAAGTACGTCTCAACAGAGACCTTCTTGAACGAATTTGTCGACGCCATCCAACGTAACAAAACCTCTGACTTTAAGGCCAGGTACCGTGAATGCGATGTTCTCTTAGTTGACGATATTCAATTCCTCCAGAACAAGGAGGCGATTCAAG
This sequence comes from Ferrimicrobium sp., assembly GCA_022690815.1. Classification (NCBI taxonomy): domain Bacteria; kingdom Bacillati; phylum Actinomycetota; class Acidimicrobiia; order Acidimicrobiales; family Acidimicrobiaceae; genus Ferrimicrobium; species Ferrimicrobium sp. The sequence continues at coordinate 21,173 of JALCZJ010000008.1, read as the reverse complement.
AGGAGTTCTTTCATACCTTCAACTACCTCTATGGCGCCCAGAAGCAGATCGTGCTCACCTCAGACCGATCACCAAAGGCCATCGCTACTCTTGAAGCCCGGCTCAGAAGCCGATTCGCTATGGGACTCATCACCGATGTCCAACCTCCCGACTTAGAGACTCGATCCGCGATCCTGCAACGTAAAGCGGAGGACTCCGGATTTTCGATGGATACCTCTGTGATCGAGCTCATCGCGACCAACATCACCGACAATATACGTGAACTCGAAGGTGCACTCACTCGACTCTCGGCGTATTCAAGTCTCAACCAAGTACCCGTCACCCTTGATCTGGCGCAAATGATCCTTTCTGACCTCATCACGAGTTCGCAACGACTCAAACCTCGAGATCCACGAGAAATCATTACCGTCACTGCAAACTTCTTCAACACGACACCGACTGAGCTCCTGGCTCAATCACGAAAACGCCCGATCGCCATGGCTCGCCAGATCGCGATGTATATCATGCGAGAACTGACAGAGCTGAGCTACCCAGAGATCGGTCGAGAGTTTGGTGGTCGTGACCACACCACCGTGATCCACGCCGTACAGAAAGTCCAAAGTGTGATGCAGACATCAGTTGAGACCTTTGAGCAGGTTGATCAACTTTTCAAGTTGTTACGTGATCCAACCAAGTAAGGTGCATAAGACTGTGGATAGCATGTGGACCGCACACCGGTTATCAACACCTCATGGGGTCAAACCCCTCCGTACATCGATCAGTACTAGCATTCTCCCCAGCCCTGTGGATACTGATCCACCCTCAGTGAATAACAATATGCCCCTTTAGCTGCAGTTTTACGCAACCATCCACAGTCCAGAGCCCTTATTACTACTATTAGATCTATACCTATAAGAAAGGATGACCTGTGCATTTCATCTGCGATCGCGCACCTCTAGCCGACGCTCTCACCAACGCATCCCGAGCATTGAGCTCACGAGGGTCGATCACCGGCTTGCGGTGGACTGTGGTTGCAGGGTTACTCGAGGTCGAGGGCCGCGAGAGCGATCTCTCAATACGGTCCACTGTTCCAGTTGATGGAGCTGATACTCGATTCACCACGCCAGCAGCGTTGGCGGTCGACCTGATGAAATCGCTACCAGGTGATCGCGTCGAGATTGTGGTGGAAGAAGCCATCGTTTCGTTTCGCTCAGGTCGTGCTGAGGTATCGCTGAACCTTCTCAACGAGTTTGAAGTTCCACCGCTTGGCGTGGAAGATCTACCGTCGGTTACGGTGCCGTCGGCTGAGTTGGCCAACGGTATCGCTCAGGTGGCCATCGCTGCAAGCAAGGACGATACGCGTGACCTGATCTACTCAGGCATGTTGTTCGCTTCGTCGCTCGAAGGGCTGCGGTTGGTTGCCACTGATGGCATTCGACTCGCTCTTCGCGATATCGCGGGTATCAATATGTTGAGAGAGGCTGAGACCGGTGAGGTAGTTATCCCCACCCGAGCGGTCCGCGAGATCGAACGCATTCTCGGTACGTTAGGTGCCGATCAGCTGTTGAGTGTGAAGATTGGAGCTCGTGAAGCCGTCTTCTCCGTCGGATCAACCACGTTGGCCACCCGACTGATAGATGAACCCTTCCGTGACTACCGACGTCTCGTTGAAGTCTCCTATTCACGTGTCATGTTGGCAGATCGGTCCCAGTTGGTGTCAGCTTTACGGACGTTGCGTAGAATGGCGAGAGAGGCGAGAAACTCTTCGATGTTACGAATGACGATGACCGGTACCTCATGTGAGCTGAGCGTCAAGATCCCGCAGATTGGTCAAGTTCATGAAGTGATCGACGTCAACTTCTCAGACGAAGAATTCTCGATCAGCTTCGATCCGGATCTCTTGGCAGAGGGTATCGATGCGGTAGAGTCAGAGGTGGTGCGCTTTGAGTTTCTCGAATCCAATCGAGCAGCTTGCATCACGAACTCTGATTCGCGATCCTTTGTCTACCTTTTAATGCCTATCGTGCAAAAGTAGCTGGTGAAGGTCCGTTCATTACAGCTCGAGGGGTTTCGTAACATCAGAGAAGCTGAGCTCGAGTTCGGTGACAAAACGCTCCTGGTAGGTCAAAACGGGGCTGGAAAGACGAGTCTTGCAGAGGCCGTGTGCGTCGGGTTGAACGGGCGGTCCTTTCGAACGTCAGATACCGGCACGGTGCTCCAGAAGGGAGCTCCGTACTGGAGAACCGCTGTTCGGGCAGAGCGTCGCGATGGAGTCGAGCATTGCATCGTGATTACTACCAGTCCTTTACGTCGTGAGCGCATGCAGATCGATGAGCAAAACGTCCGAATGACCCAATTGAATGCACAATATCCTGTTGTCACTTTTGTTCCGGAGGATCGAGATATCATCACAGGGTTACCAAGCGTTAGACGAGAGTATCTCGATGGTATCCTCGTGCGTTGCAACCCTCTCATACAGCGCATGATCAACCGGGCTTCGCGTCTATTAAAGCAGCGACAAAATCTGATACGTTCGACAAATATTGATTTTGTAACCCTGGATGTGTTTGATGAGGAACTTGCACGATCATCGATTGTTATCAGTGAAGCACGAGCTGAACTCTTGGGAAAATTACGTACATCCGTGCAGGATTTTAATAATGGAGTAACGAATACTAATGAAAAAATAGATCTCCGATACGAGCCAAGTTGGAAAGATGATCCATTGAAAGAGTTGATCGAAGCTCGATCAGATGATATTCGAAGAGGGTCTACAAGTGTAGGATTTCATCGAGATGATTTTAGTATAGAACTCAACGGATTACCAGCAAAGTCGACGGCTTCACAAGGTCAGGTTCGCTCACTCGCGATAGCGCTCCGGGTTGGAAGTGCCCAGTTTATCAAGGAGGAGATCAAGGAGTCTCCTCTCCTGATTCTTGATGACGTCTTCTCAGAGTTCGATCGGGATAGGGCGGCGAGATTAGTGAGAATGATTGGCCAATATCAGACGATAGCTACCAGTACAGAGGCTACAGATTCAGCTATTGAATGGTCTGTAGTTGAGGTGAGTGGTGGGCGAATTGTATCTCAATAGGTATGTTGATGTTCAACATCGAGAACCGGTGATACTCCGTAATATTATCGCTAATCTAGTCGACGGAATCGAGTCCATTGATCAAGATAAAGAGGTCTGCATTCATCGTGTAGTAGAGCGGCTATTTGGTCCAGATATTGCACCCATGATTAACGTTACCTCAACCAAGAGATCAGGGATAGTCGTCGTGACAGACCGAGAGATCATTCCAGCGGTGAAGTTACGAGCGATGCAACTGAAGTTAGCACTCGAGGCCGAAGGTATGGTGGGAGAGCTACGCATTGTTGCATCCGGAAAGACCAAGGAAGTACCTTGACCGATTAGACTGAATTCGATCGATTGTTCGTGAATGGACTGTGGTGCATGACTGAAGGAGTGAGGTGATCGGGTGAGTGATACGGCGAGCTCCGACTACACGGCAAAGGATATAATCGTCCTTGAGGGGTTGGAGCATGTGCGGAAGCGTCCCGGCATGTATATTGGGTCGACAGGACCTAGTGGCCTTCATCACCTTGTGTGGGAGGTAGTTGACAACTCCGTCGATGAGGCTATGGCTGGCCAGTGCACAAAGATCGATGTAACTCTTCTTGCGGATGGCGGTTGTCGAGTCATCGATGATGGCCGGGGTATTCCGACAGACGCACACCCCTCGGATCCAACGAAGTCTGCAGCTGAGGTGGCGCTCACGCAGCTCAACGCCGGTGGCAAGTTCGGTTCGAGTGGTTACAAGGTCAGTGGGGGCTTGCACGGGGTGGGCGTGTCGGTTGTGAATGCGTTGTCTTCGCGACTGCTCCTCGAAATTGACCGCGATGGTCGTCACTTTGAGATGGAGTTTACGGATGGAGGTAGGCCAACCGCTCCCCTCAAAGATATGGGTCCAGCCAAACGAGGTCGGCGAGGTACCGCCGTGACCTTCTGGCCGGATGCCACCATCTTCGACGAAGTGGAATTTCAGGCTCACCGTATCGTCGAGCGTCTGCAGATTATCGCCTTCTTGAACAGGGGAGTCGAGGTGCGCTTTCGCGACGAGCGCGTTGGCAAGGATCCAGCCGATGTCGTACTCAAGTACGACGGTGGTATCGTCGACTTCGTCTCCCACCTCAACACTCCGAAAGACCCGCTCTTTAAGAAGATTGGTTACTACGCAGCGACTGAGGACGAGCAAGAGGTGGAGGTAGCCTTTTCCTGGAATACCGGTTATTACGAGGCGATTCACTCATATGCCAACGGGATCTCGACTGAAGAGGGCGGAACCCATACTGAGGGGTTGAAAAAGGCTCTGACGCAAGTTGTCAACAAGTACGCCAGGGCGAAAAATCTCCTCAAAGAAAAAGAAGACAATCTGGCTGGCGAAGACATTCGCGAGGGTGTTACTGCCATCGTTTCAGTTCGACTCACTAATCCTCAGTTTGAGGGTCAGACCAAGACAAAACTCGGCAACGTATCGATTCGTTCGATGGTTGAGAAGGTTACCAACGAGAAGATGGCGGAGTGGTTCGAGGAGAACCCGCGAGAGGCTGGCGCCATCGTCCAGAAGGCCATTCTCGCTGCACGGGCTCGAGCAGCAGCCAGACAAGCGCGCGATCTGACACGGCGAAAGTCAGGACTCGAGGGGGCCGGACTGCCCGGGAAGCTGACGGACTGCACCTCAAAGGATCCAAAGGAGTCGGAGTTGTTCATCGTTGAAGGTAATTCAGCTGGTGGTACAGCTATTAAAGGAAGAGATCCAAAGACGCAGGCAATCCTTCCGATTCGCGGAAAGATTCTCAACGTTGAGCGTGCCCGTGTTGACAAGATGCTCGGTAATCAGGAGATTCAGTCACTAATCGCAGCCATCGGTGCAGGGGTCGGTGACGAGTTCGATATCAAGAAGGCTCGATATCACAAAATCATTATTCTCGCTGATGCAGACCCTGACGGATCACACATTCGGACACTCTTGCTCACCTTCTTCTTTCGGCAGATGCGGCCCTTGGTGGAGGAGGGGATGGTGTATGCTGCGCAACCACCCCTGTACTCGACGCTGATTGGAACCGAGAAGACCTACATCAAGAACGAGGTGGAGCGTCAACTGTTTCTCACAGGGAGACCAAATCACAAACAACCATTCCTCCGCCTCAAAGGTCTAGGCGAGATGGACTTCGACGAGTTGAATGTGACGACAATGGCACGTGAACACCGTTCACTGCTTAAGGTCACGGTCGAGCAGGCGAGTATTGCCGATGAAGTGTGTTCAGTGCTCATGGGTGATGATGTTGAGTTGCGCCGGCGTTTCATCCAGGAGAACGCTGACGATGTGCGGTTCTTAGACTTTTAGGGAGCAGTATGCCAGAAGATTCAGAAGGTGTAGAGTCATCACAGGTCCAGCTCGTCGAGCTCCAGGAGGAGATGGAACGCTCCTTCCTTGAGTACTCGATGTCGGTGATTATCTCACGAGCGTTACCGGATGCACGAGATGGACTCAAGCCGGTCCACCGGCGAATTCTCTACTCGATGTTCGATAACGGCTATCGGCCGGATCGACCACACGTCAAGTGTGCCAAGGTTGTCGGTGACGTGATGGGGAAGTTTCACCCACATGGTGATGCGGCAATCTATGATGCACTCGCCAGGATGGTACAGGACTTTTCCTTACTCCACCCCTTGATCGATGGACACGGCAATTTTGGGGCTCCTGATCCATCCACAGGGCCAGCCGCTTCTCGTTACACCGAGTGCCGGTTGGCTCCGATTGCGCTAGAGATGCTGGCCAGTATCGATGAAGAGACGGTCGACTTCATTCCCAACTATGACTCGCAGTCGGTGGAGCCATCGGTGTTGCCGGCGAGATTTCCGAATCTCCTCGTCAATGGGTCTCAAGGAATCGCCGTTGGGATGGCGACCCAGATACCATCGCACAACCTTGCTGAGGTCGTCAAGGCCGTGGTGTATGTGATCGATCACCCAGAGGCCGTGGTCGATGATCTTCTCTCGATCGTCCCAGGGCCCGACTTTCCAACGGGTGGCCAGATCCTTGGTCGAGAGGGAATCGTCGCCGCCTATCGAACCGGTCGAGGATCGGTACGATTGCGTGCCGTTGCGGAGATCGAAGAGATTAAGAACCGTTCGCAGATCGTAGTCACAGACATCCCGTTTCAGACATCGTTCGAGCAGATCGCTGAGCGCATCAAGAAGCTCGTCGAAGACAAGCTCATCGATGGTATATCGGATGTGCAGAACTACTCATCGGGTCGCGAGAGTCGATTCGTGATCGAGCTTAAGCGCGACGCAAATGCGAATGTCGTACTCAACAACCTCTACAAACTGACACCATTGCAGTCGAGTTTTGCCATCAACATGCTGGCGATCGTCGATGGCGTCCCTCGAACACTCAACTTGTTGCAGGCCATCCAGGTCTACATCGAGCACCAGCGAGAGGTCGTTACTCGACGCTCTGAGTATCGTTTACGCAAAGCGCAAGAGCGCCTCCACATTGTTGATGGATTGCTCCGATGCATCGACCAGCTCGATGCTGTCATCCGTGCCATTCGCGAGTCGGCTGATCGACGCGAGGCTCGAGAAGCGCTGATGGCCTCCCCGTTCGACTTCTCGGAACTCCAGGCGAATCACATCCTCGACATGACGCTGGGCCGATTGACCCGTCTTGGTCGATCCGAATTAGAGGAGGAGTCGGCGCAGTTGCACCTTTCGATCGCTGAGCTCGAGGCGATCTTGGCCGATCGAGTCAGGCTCGATAGCATCGTCAAGGAAGAACTGATCGAGGCCTCACGGCCCTACGAGCAACCAAGGCGCTCACAGTTCGTCATTGACCCTGGTGAGTTCTCAGCCGAGGATCTGATCGAGGACGAGAGTCTCGTGGTGATGATCTCTCGTTCGGGATATATCAAAGCGGTGCCAGATGCGTCGTTTCGAGCACAGAATCGTGGAGGTCGTGGTGTCGTCGGGGCCAAGGTCAAGGAGGAGGATGGCATTAGCCACCTCATCCCCTCATCAATGCTGTCAAAGATTCTGATCTTCTCGTCTCGTGGTAAGGTCTACCAACTGCGTGGATACGAATTGCCGAGACTGGAGCGAAGTGCTCGGGGTACCGCGATGGTCAATCTGATCCCCTTGCAAGAGGGTGAGACGATCGCGGCGGTTATGGGGACCAAGGACTTCCCCGAAGAGACCGACCTCGTCTTCATCACCGAAGAGGGGATGATTAAGCGCACCCCAATGCCGGAGTACGCCCGCTCTCGTCGCGACGGCCTTATCGCGATTGACTTGCGGGAAGGGGATCGGCTGGTCAAGGTCGCAACCGCGCAAGCTGGCCGGGAGGCCATGATCTTTTCCAAGGATGGAATGGTGATCCGGTTCTCTATCGATGACGTGCGCTCTACTGGACGAGCTACTGCTGGCGTGAAGGCGATGCGTCTTCGGCCCAACGACCGGGTAATCGGCGGTGATATGCTCGACGACGACCAAGAAGTCGTGCTCGTGACCTCACTTGGCTACGGTAAGCGCATCAGTCCGCGATTCTTTTCGACCCAGCGACGAGGCGGCGCCGGTGTCCATGGCATGAAGCTCACACCACAGAAAGGTCATTTGGTTGCTGCTGAATTCGTCTCTCGTGATGAACAACTCATCATCGTAAGTTCGAACGGACAAACCATTCGAGTTCGAGCGAAATCGATCTCGGCGCAAGGCAAGATCGCGACCGGTGTGAAACTGATGACCCTGCAAGGCTCTGAGGTGATCTCGTCTGTCGGTGTCGTGCAAGATACCGAGTCGGAAGAACAGATTCCCCAAGGATAGGCCTTGTGAGGAGCGCACAACCATCCGATCCACGAGTACCGCTTGATGGGCCTCTGAACTTTCGGGACCTGGGCGGTTACCGCACCCAAAACGGACAGAGACTGCGTCAAGCGATGATTTATCGATCGGATGATCTAGCGCAACTCGCTCGTGACGATATTGCGCGTCTGACCCCTCTTGGCCTTCGAACCGTGATCGATCTTCGCAGTGACGAAGAGGTTAAGCGCCGTGGTTACTTTCCTGTCGATCGTTACCCTCATCAGGTTGACTACTATCACCTACCCCTGGTCGAAGACGTCATCGGAGTGCGTGGAGTTGGTGTCGACGATCAAGCGTATCTGGATTCGAGATATCAGTACCTACTCGACAGGGGATCGAGCGCGATCGCTCAAGCCTTTCACATCTTTGCCTGCCCGCAACGCTATCCACTCGTTTTCCATTGCGTTGCTGGAAAGGATAGGACTGGGGTTCTCAGCGCGCTCCTCTTGGCGATGCTTGGTGTTCCTGATGCGACGATAGCCAGCGATTATCAACTGACTGATCGAGCGACACAGGAGTGGATGGACCGATTAGCTCAACAGCACCCCGAAGAACGAGCGGTCATGAATGACGTCCCCTCAATCCTCTTCACGGCTAATCCTCAAACTATTCTTCGCTTGCTCTCGAACCTTCGAGCGCGATCCGGATCGATTGAGGCTTGGCTTCTTGGTCTTGATGTCACCCATGAAGAGCTTGATTCGATTCGGGGGATCCTACTAGAGGCTGTAGTCTGAGGGCTGCCGCTGGCTACCATTGACATCGAAGGACGATCACATCAGCGACGCATTCAAGCTGTCAATGCATCCGTTACGGTTGATGGAATCGTACAAGATAAGATGGGCTCAGCGGTCAGGTATGGTGTGATGTAACCTCGGTAGGCATCACCAGGTGCTGATGACATCCGGCTTAGTGTTGGGGAGCGAAGAACTACTATGGCAGTATCCAGTCGTTCAATCATCGGTCGATCGGCTCGAGTAGATATCGAAGGAATCGACTTCGATGCCTTTGTGACGAAGCCACTTGCACCAGAGATACTCCGGTGTCTCCGGTATATGTGCGACGTCGAGAGCCACACGATCTGCTATCTCCGGGAAATTCTCGCGACGAGTGCACATCGGGACCCCGATGTGACCGCTTTCCTCGCCTGTTGGAACTACGAGGAGTTTTGGCATGGTGAAATGCTTGGGAAGGTGCTCGAATTGCACCAGGAGCCCGGAGCGAAGGCCTCGGCACAGAGTCTTCGACGGGAGCGCAAATGGCTGGACGAGATCCGCCTGTTGACCTTCAACATCGGTTCGCTTATCGCTGATGATTTTGTGGCGATTCAGATGTGCTGGGGAGCGATCAACGAACTGACGGCGCAGGCTGCGTACTCACGCATGATTACCAAGGCCGAGCACCCAGTGTTGAGTGAATTGGTTCGCCGAATCATGAAACAGGAGGGTCGTCATCTCGATTTCTATGAACGTGAGGCTCGTCGGCGACTAGAGGGCAATCGACGCGCACAACGTCTTGCTCGCTTTGCCTTGACAAAGTTTTGGGCTCCGGTTGGCAGTGGTGTTGTACCAGACAGCGAAGTCTCTCACATGGCACACTACCTGTTCTCTGATGAGGATGGGCTTATGGCAGCCGAACGCGTTGACCGCAAGTTCTCTCGCCTTCCGGGATTGTCCAATCTTACGCTCCTCACGGATGCGGCACGTAAGGGTTCGTTGGCTGTCGCCAAGTAATACCAGTTTCCCAAGGACAGTACCACGGCTCATGCGGCACAGTCGTGACGATCGGAAGCGACGCTGCATTCGGATTGCGAGCGCAAATGAAGCGTACCGGCAAGGCACCTACAGTTTTCATACCTGGCTTCATCTCGGTATTGCCAGGGAGACGCTAAACCAGCATGACGGGTAATCGGCACGGGTTAGGGTTGGTAAACCGACAGTGCTGTTGGCGTCGTTGTGTCTTAGCAGCGTTCGACAATTGCGCACGTTCACCATAGCGTTAGGGCTTGCCATCGTCCCAGATGTAACCCATACTTGCCCGGGAGCGAAGGTACTGACTCGCGGGTCCAAGTTTGCGTCGTAGGCGGTTAACGTAAACGCGAACATGGTGGGGATCATCGTATCCGGGTCCCCAGACGTTGGTGAGGAGCAGTTGGTGGGTGCAGAGCCGATTACGATTTTGCACGAGAAAGCGGAGCAGGTCGAACTCGCGCGGTGTTAGACGGATCTCTCCTTGGTCTACGCAAAGAACAACGCGCCTTGCCAGATCGATTGTCAGGTTGGGTGCAGCTTCCAGTAGTGATTGCGTTGGGGTCAACGGCTCTATCCTGCGTTCCAGAGCGCGGAGCCGAGCCTCGAACTCGCCGAGGCCAAAGGGTTTGGTCACGTAATCGTCAGCTCCGCGGTCAAGGGCCTTGATTTTGGTTTGTTCGTCGCCTGCGGCGGAGAGAACGACGAGTCCTTTTTTGTGGTAACGGCGCAGCTCAGCCACGAGCCCGACGCCATCGACATCGGGTAGACCTAGGTCGACCACCAAGAGATCAGGGCGATCTTGGATGACGCGCGCGAGTCCGTCGAGACCTCTAAGCTCGACGGTCACATCGTAGCCGGCCGCCGTCAAGCCGATCCGAAGTACGCGGGACAGGGCTGGATCGTCGTCGATGATGAGTATCGAACTCATTGCGATAATGGTAATTCCACGGTAAAGATTGTCCCGACTGGGCTTGGCGAGACGGTCAACCGCCCGTGATGAGCCTCAACAAAGGAGCGGGCGATCGCCAAACCAAGGCCGCTTCGACCACTGTTGCCAACGGCATGGAACCAGTCGAAGAGTTGCAGCTCATCGGCACCCCCTTCGAGTTGTCCTGAGTCACGCACCTGGATGCTAGCCGTGTCCGAGTTGGTCTCGAGAATCACCTGTACCGGTGCACCTATGGGGGAGTGACGCACGGCGTTGTCGAGAAGATTCCAGATTACCTCGCGCAATAAACCAGGGTCAGCCTTGATTGGTGATAGGCCTTCGGAAAACACGAGGTCGAGTCTTGATCCAACCGAGAGAAAGTCGATACCAGTTGCCACCTGTCTCACCACCGATACAAGGTCAACCTCTTGATACTGTAGTTCAAAGGCGCCAGCCTCGATTCGCGTGACGTTCAAGAGATCACCGACCAGTTGGATAGAGCGATCGATTTGACTCAACATAGTCTCAAAGAGCTGGTCTTGTTCGATCTCCTCGAGCTGATCCCCAAAGTCGGCCAGCGTGGTGGTCGCTGTTTTGATTCCTGCGAGGGGTGTCAATAGATCATGAGAGACGGTCCGCAAGAGTGAGGCACGCCAGCCATCGATCTGTTGCAGGGTGTTGAGTTTGATGCGGGTCTCTTGGAGTTGGGTCCGTTCGAGTGCGGCCGAGATTTGGCTCGCAGCAACCTCGAGCGCTCGCACCAACACCGCGGGAAAGTGATCGTTCCAGACGATGAGCAACCCGAAATTATTTGCTGGAGTTGTGAGTGCGAATGAACGAACACAGAATCCTTCAACCCTAGCCTCACCGATCTTTGCCACTCCATTGGTGCCGACAAAGGCAGCGGCGATCGCGGACCCCAGCTGTGGGTCGCCAACAACATTGGCTGGCCGAAGCAGCTGGTTGTCCGCTCGCAACACCATCGCTCCTTGTAGGTCGACAAGCCTAGCGATCTGTTCAGTGGTGGTTTGCCAAATCTCTTCAACCTCATGCTCGCTGATCAACGCCGCAGGTAAGGCAGCGAGTCGTTCGAGAATCTGTGCATGGTAGATCGCGCGTTCGCGTTGGAGTCGAAAGCGTCGGTCGATCAGCACGGTGACGAACCCTACGAGGACGTAAACCGCCAACGGGATCCAGTTCGATGCGGTACCTACCGCTAGCGTGTTGTACGGGGGAATAAAGAATAGGTCATAAGCACCAAAACCGAGAATGGTGGCGACAACACCGGCAGCAATACCTCCAGCAGCGATGCTCGCAACCAATGGAACCACAAGGATGAGAGCGATGGAGGCTGGTGGTATATGGGCGCGCAAAGGGATGAGAGCGATTGAAAATATCCCAATGAGGATGACGCTGAGTCCAGCCCCAAAAGCCGATGATCGGCTTGCTCGTAATCTAGCTGTGCGCATCACTGCTCCCACCGTCCCCTAGTATAGGGATCCATGACGTCGGCTGCTGGTACCAAAGGAACTAACGGCGGGCTCGATTCGTCGTTTGGCGGTGATGTCGAGGCGGCGGGTCGCTTTCGAATTTACCTGGGTGCGATGGCCGGTGTGGGTAAGACCTGTGCGATGTTGGACGAGGGCTGGCGTCGATTGCAACGAGGTACTGACGTCGTGATCGGCCTTGTGGAGACCCACGGTCGTGCTCACACCCAAGAGTTGATCCGTGAGATACCGGTAATAACTCAGAAGGTCGTCGACTACCAAGGTCATCAGTTCGCCGAGATGGACACCGCTGCGGTGCTGGCGCGTCACCCCGAGGTTGTGTTGGTCGATGAACTCGCTCACACCAACATTCCGGGCTCTGGACCCCACGAGAAGCGCTACGAGGACGTGTTGGATCTCCTGGGTGCCGGCATTGATGTGATTGCGACCCTGAATGTCCAACACATCGAAAGCATCGCTGGAGCTGTCGAGGAGATGCTCGGTGTCAGGATCGCTGAGCGAGTGCCAGATTGGGTGGTCCGCCAAGCTGATCAGCTCGAACTGATCGACTCCTCCCCTCAACAGTTGCGACGAAGAATGCTGCACGGCAACATCTATCCCCAACCAAAAATCCAGGCCGCCTTGGACAACTTCTTCACAACCCAAAACCTCACAGCGCTCCGTGAACTGGCGCTCCGCTACGTCGCCGATGAGACCGACGAAGAACTGATCGCATCGTTTGCTAGTAGGCATGGAAAAAAAGTTTTCGAGACCAGGGAGCGATACCTTGTTGGGCTGAGTCTTTCACCGGAGACACCCAGGGTGTTGCGTAGGGCTGCGCGGATGGCGCTTCGCTCCAAGGCGGACTTGCGGTCGTTGCTCATCACGCCAGACACAGATATCTCCGAACACCAAGCTTGTGAGATTGAATCGCTCAGAAAGTTGAGCCACGACCTTGGTGTGATCTTCCTGGAAAAACACGGAACGAAGATCGTAGACATCATGGTAGAGACGGCCTTCGAGCACCAAATCACCCAGATTGTTCTTGGCGCCTCGAAGCGATCGAGACGAGAAGAGCTTCTCAAAGGTTCGATCGTGAACCAAGTACTTCGAAAGGTTGGCCCCATGGGTATCGATGTGCATGTGATCGGTATTCGGGACTACGATCCGGGGGTGTCCGACATGGACGATAACTGAATGCGGACTCGCCCGACAGATCCTGTCCTGTAGGGATGGCTCGTGCTGACCAAGGATGGCAGTGATCGGCACGATCGGCGCCCGGGCGTCGTTCCAGGAACCCGTTGCTAAGTGATGAGCCGATCGTTGCAGGGGAGGAGCGTTGCGGGCAGTCACGTTGTGGTGCAGCAACGACCTGCTCATTGAGGGATCATCGTTGTCAGTGTTTCTCGATCAACGCGAGTGCTTCATTGAGTTTGAGAACGTTGACGTATCGGTCGCCAAAGATCCCGTATTGAGGACCGACGGTTTGCGCCTGTATCAAGTGCCTCAGTTGTTGGGCCCCAACGCCAGTTGACCGGGTGATCATCGGAATTTGAACCAAAGCGCTTCGTGGTGAGATGTCTGGGTCCACTTCGCTGCCTGAGGTGGTGACGAGCTCCTGGGTGGGGTCGACACCGTGTGTGTGCCAAAAGGCCACGAGCGATTTGGTATTGTCCAGGAGTTGCTTCGATCGTGGACCGAGATTGGTGCCTCCGGTGACGGTGTCGTTGTCGGTGTCGGGACGACCATGAAACCACCGTGTTCCGGTCCAATGCTGGCCGATCTCAGTCGAGCCATAGGCGGTGATCGAACCCTGAGCCTGGCTTGGAAAGAAGACATTGGCGAGGCCAGTCTCTAGCAATGGGTAGCCGAGTCCAAGGACGACGGCAAAGAAGATGGCCAAGACAATCGAGCGGCGAATCTGCGTCAGCATTAGTACAACCTCGTTACGGTCAAGATGATGTCGATGAGTTTGATCCCGATGAAGGGTAGGATCACCCCGCCAACCCCATAGATGAATACGTTGCGTCTGATAATCTCCCCGGCAGCGGCTGGTCTGAATTTGACCCCACGCAATGCCAGAGGAATTAAGACGATAATGATGAGTGCGTTGAAGATGACCGCCGAGAGAATTGCGGTGATGGGGGAGTGGAGACCCATGACATTGAGCACCTTGAGTTGCGGATAGGCGGTAATGAAAAGTGCGGGAATGATCGCAAAGTACTTGGCCAGGTCGTTGGCGATCGAGAAGGTGGTGAGAGCCCCTCGGGTGATGAGAAGCTGTTTGCCTACCTCGACGATCTCGATCAGCTTGGTTGGACTGGAGTCGAGATCCACCATGTTGCCAGCCTCCTTGGCGGCGACGGTACCTGAGTTCATCGCGACACCAACATCGGCTTGGGCAAGCGCTGGGGCGTCGTTGGTCCCGTCTCCCGTCATGGCAACGAGCTTGCCACCCTCCTGTTCCTCTTTGATGAGCTCGAGTTTTCGCTCCGGCGTAGCCTCGGCGAGATAGTCGTCAACCCCAGCCTCAGAGGCGATGGCAGCAGCGGTCAGCGGGTTATCACCGGTGATCATCACGGTACGAATACCCATTCGGCGTAACTCCGCAAATCGCTCCTTGATGCCGGGCTTGACGACGTCTTTGAGTTCAACAACCCCTAGCACCTGTTTGTCTTTGGCAACCACGAGTGGCGTAGAGCCTGCATTCGCGACCTCTTTGGTGATGTTGTCGATCTCTATGGGCACCTCACCGCCTTGCTCGAGAACCCACCGTTTGACGGCCTCGGTCGCCCCCTTTCGGATTTGGCTGTCACCGATGTCGACGCCTGACATCCTGGTCGTGGCTGAAAACGGTACAAACTCGTAGCCAGTGGCGTCGTTGTCGCGAATTCCGTACTCGTTCTTGGCAAGGACGACGATCGAGCGACCCTCTGGCGTCTCATCTGCCAATGATGCAAGACGAGCAACTCGTGCCATCTCCTCGGCAGTGGTGCCTCCAACAGGGAGGAACCGAGACGCCATCCGGTTGCCAAAAGTGATGGTTCCCGTCTTGTCGAGTAGCAGCGTCGACACATCGCCAGCTGCTTCGACCGCTCTGCCTGACATGGCGAGCACATTCTTTTGAACCATGCGATCCATTCCAGCGATGCCGATGGCGGAGAGGAGTGCGCCGATGGTGGTCGGGATCAGGCAGACCAGTAGTGCGACGAGTGTGACGATAGCAATTCCTGTGTGGGCAAAGTGGGCAAAATACTCGAGGCTCACCACGACCGGGACGAAGATCACTGTCAAGGCGATCAGCAGAATCGAGAGCGCGACTTCGTTCGGAGTCTTCTTTCGGTCGGCCCCCTCAACAAGGGATATCATTCGATCGAGAAACGAGTTTCCCGGCGTCGCGGTGATCTTGATCACAATCCGGTCGGATAGCACCTGAGTTCCACCGGTGACAGAGGAGCGATCACCGCCTGCTTCGCGAATCACCGGCGCGGATTCGCCGGTGATCGCCGACTCATCCACCGACGCAACACCCTCTACGATTTCGCCATCGGAGGGGATGATGTCGCTTGCCTCGCAGACGACAAGGTCGCCGGCTAAGAGTTGATTCGCCGCCACAAGCTCTTCGTCCCCGTCGTTCTTGAGTCGACGGGCCTCGGTCTCGGTACGGGTTCTTCGCAGGGTGTCAGCCTGAGCCTTCCCTCGCCCTTCGGCCATCGCCTCGGCAAAGTTGGCGAACAAAACGGTGAAGGCGAGCACAACAGTAACCATCCATGAGAACAGTGACGAGTGGATGATCGAGGCCACAAGCGTGACGATGGTGCCAATGTAGACGACGAACATCACTGGATTGCGAACCTGCACCCGCGGGTCAAGTTTCACAAAAGAGGCCTTGATGGCGGTAGAGAGAATTTCGGTGTCAAAGAGCGACTTAGACCCTGCGACCCCCTTTGTGCGAGTACCTGCGGTCATGAGAAGAACCTCCCGTGAAGAACTGCTTCGGCGACTGGACCAAGAGCTACCGCTGGGAAGAAGTTGAGGGCTCCAACCAGCAGGATGATACCAACGAGTAGACCAGTGAACATCGGTGTAGCGGTTAAGAAGGTGCCGGCAGTAACTGGCACCTCCTCCTTGGCGCCAAGCGATCCCGCCAGCGCCATGACCGGCACAATGACGCCAAAGCGGCCGATGAGCATGGCGATAGCCCCGGTAATGTTGAAATAGGCTGTATTGGTTGAGAGTCCTGCGAAAGCTGACCCATTGTTATTAGCTTGCGAAGTAAAGGCGTAGAGGATCTCAGAGAAGCCATGAGGTCCATGGTTGAGTACAGCGGCTCGTCCGTCTGGAATAGCGACCGTAATGGCGGTAAGAACCAAAACGGTTATGGGCATGACGAGTACTCCAATGGAAGCCCAAATTATCTCCGTTCGTTGGATTTTCTTTCGAACATACTCAGGGGTTCTTCCCACCATCAATCCAGCGATAAAGACCGTGAGGATTGCGAAGATGAGTATGGTGTACATCCCACTTCCAATACCGCCTGGTGAGACCTCTCCGTACATCATGCCTGCCATCATTCCGAGTCCACCGATCGGGGTATAGGAGTCATTGGACGAATCAACCGAGCCGGTCGAGGTTTGGGTAGAGGTTACGTTGAAGAGCACAGAGTTGTCGACGCCAAAGCGTGACTCCTTGCCAACCATGTTCCCACGGGTGCCAGTGATACCCGCTGCTCGTATCGCAGGATTGCCACCCTTTTCTGCAGCTAGGGTGAAGGCAAAGGTTCCGGCAAAGAGGATAACCATCACCATAAGGACGGCGACTCCTTCCTTGATGTTGCCAACCATTTTGCCGAAGGTATAGGTCAGCGCGACTGGGATGCAGAGAATGAGGACGATCTCAAGGAAATTAGTTAAGCCGGTCGGGTTCTCATATGGGTGTGCCGCGTTGGCATTGAAGAAGCCACCACCGTTGGTGCCGAGCTGCTTGATTACCTCCTGGGATGCAACCGGTCCGCGTAGGATCGTTTGGTGGAAGCTGTTTAAGGCGTCGTGGATGTGGATGGGGCCAAGGAGCGTCTGCGGGGAACCCTGCCAGACAAAGACGAGTGTCATCACAATCGAGATAGGCAGAAGTACGTAGAAAATACCCCGTATTGTATCGATCCAGAAGTTTCCGAGGGTGTTCGAGCGCTTGCGAGCGAAGCCGCGAATCACCGCGATTGCCACAGCGAGACCCACCGCGGCCGATACGAAGTTCTGGGTCGCAAGTGCCACCATCTGTGAAAGGTAGGACATCGTCGTACCGCCGGCATAGTTTTGCCAGTTGGTGTTGGTGAGGAATGAGACTGCTGTGTTAAAAGCTAGGGCAGGTGTGACATCGGCGAGATGCTGGGGATTCAATGGTAAATGTCCCTGGAGTACTAACAGAAGATACGTGATGATGAGTGAGACGAAGGAGAAGGTCAGCAATGACCTCAGGTAACGGCGCCAACTCTGCTCCGCTCCAGGTTTAATACCGAGTAGACAGAGTAAAGGCTTCTCGATCCAGTCGAGGAAGTGAACCCTCCCCTCGAAAACGGCGGTGAGGTAGGAACCAAGGTATCTCCAGATGAGGCCAAGGACTACCACAAGGAGGACAATTTCGATAACAAACGCCACGGCAACTCCCATTTACTTTGAAGCGAGCCCAGCCTAGAAATGCTTGTTTTGGACCAACCAACCATCCATGGGATATTGAGGCGTTGTTGATGCCCGCGCCCAGAGACGTCAACGAATATTGATATCGCGGCATGGCAGATCGGTATCTTCATCCCTCCATCACCGATGAGTGAGATCGCGACCTTGGCTCGTCCTTGCAGGCATTGCGTATGTTTGGGGTCGCTAGAGGCCGAGGACGCATGATTACACAAAGCGGGCGCGTGCCGTGGAGTAGCCCGGTAGAGTCGTTCCAGGATGCGAAGCAGAGGCTTTGTGCCCGCGATGGTGTCGAGGAGTCCAGTGAGTCAGTTTGGAGTTGAAGACTTTCCAGAGATTCTTCATCGGGCCCAACGTGGTGACGAGATCGCCTTCCGTGCTTTGTACCGTGCCTACCACTCCAACCTCCTGCGATTCTTGCGTACCCGGCTCGCTGGGGACGCGGAGGACGTTGCGTCAGAGGTGTGGGTAACCATTGTGAAAGGCCTACCGACGTTTGTCGGTGATGAAGTCGCCTTCCGTGCATGGATATTCGCAACAGCCCGGCGTCGAATGATTGATCTCTACCGGCGGCAGGCGGTGCGACCACAGGTAACCACCGAGTTAGACGTCGAGGATCAGACTTTGGCAACCTCGTCGGCCCAACTCGAGATTGATGAGGCGGTCGCTGCTCTGGTGGAGGGACTTACTGAGGAACAGGCGGAGATTGTGCTGTTGCGAGTCCTCGGTGGACTGAGTGCGAAGGAGGTCGGGATACTTGTCGGTAAGACAGAAGCCTCGGTACGTGTCATTCAACATCGGGCACTGGTCAAAATAGCCGAAAGTCTCGAGGATAAAGCGTAACATACAGGGTAGGACTTGCGTTATACCTGTTGGAGCAAGGAGTGTAAGACTGGTGGACCCAGACGAAATCGAGAGCATTTTGGGGGGTGGCGACCCCTTGGGAACAGGTCGACTCGCTAAAGTCATTCGCACCGCTCGGTCCGCACCGACCGCCGCAGAGCTCGCCAGAGAGGATGTCGACGTTGCGGCGTTTAGGCGGGAGATTCTGGGCCGCCAGGCACAACGGCAACGGGTACTGTCTCGATTCACTCCACTGAAAATTGTGGCGGCAGCTGCAGCCTTTGTCGTGGTCGGTGGTGGGTTTACGGTCGCCTTAACGCATACCTTGGAGCACCCGACCACCCACGTGGTGCGAAGACAAGCCGCCACGCCGACAAAAGCGCAACCAACAAGCGGGTCAAGAGATTCAAAGAGTGCCAGGTCGACAGGTACAGGATCAAAGGCCTCCAGCTCCTCGACTACCGGCTCGAATACCCCAGCGTCGGGCCAGACTTCTACGGCTGTCAGTGGGGGTGGAACAAGCAAACAAGGCAATGGTAACCGTGACGGCAACAACCAAGGACAGGGAGCCACGATAGCCCCAGGTTTGACGGGTTCCGCGGTACCCGCAAGTTACCGTGGACTGTGCGTCTCCTACCAAGACGCCTCCAGCCAAGCGCAGGCGGTGTCAAAGAGCTCCACGGAAGCGCTCCGTAAGCTGCAGAAGTCGACAAAATTTATGCGCCTAGCCGAAAGTGCGCTAAATCAGGGGTTGACGGTGCCACAGTTCTGTTCGAAGATCCTCGGCACCTCAACCGTTAGTCCGAGCGTTCCAGGATTTGGGCTGAATTCAACCACGAATCCGAGTACGAACAGTGGTTCCACCTCAACCACAAGTCTGCCATCGAACTCTGGGGATCAGACCGGTGGCGGCTCGTCTGGGACGGGTGGAGATGGCGGTGGCGGAGGTATCGTCTCCGCAGGCATCCCCGCCAAGTAGCCCCAACGGCTATCGAATCAACAAAGTTGTACCCGAGCCGCGAGATCGGCTCGCTAACGGTCATGGGGCTGTTAAAGTGGATGTCTCTGGGGCTATAGCTCAGTTGGTTAGAGCGCAGCACTGATAATGCTGAGGTCCCTGGTTCGAGTCCAGGTAGCCCCACCAGATGAATCCAGTGCAGGCGTGGTGTTCTGGGTTATCGCGGTTGATCGTTCGTGCGTATCTATGACTCGGTTTGCCTGCTTGTCGGTTCAACGGTGGTTCCCACCCCAGGCTGGTTCAGCCACTCTCCTTGAAAACTCGGGTGCAGTACTCCTGGAGTAGAGGAACGCTATCTGATCGGCGGAGCATGAGGCTGGTGCCCAGAACTCCATGGTTGTTTGAAGCTGACGTGGCCCGATCCGTGGCGATGAGCTACGCGTACTCCACGGTGTAGTTGTCCTTGGAGGCACGTCGCCTCTCTTTCTGGTTACGAAGGTTGCCGCTGCAGATGATCGAGAAGAGGACGCCCGACTCAAGTGTTGTCTACTTCCCGACTGATTCGGCGAGGGTCTTCAGTGCCGCCAACACCGGGTTGTCCTCCTCCTCACCGGTGTCGTCCGCTCCGGGCCGTGGATCCTCTTGGAGGATCGTCAAGGTGGTGGTGGCACCTTCGTCGCCATCGAGGATGTAGGTCATCGTGAAGTAGTTCTCCGGCTTGTCCTCCAGATCGGGCCGGGGAGCGAACAGCGAATAGGCGAGGCGGTTCGGGGCGTCGACGTGGAGGACGGTACCCCACTGCTCGAAAGTCTGGCCCTGCCACTCGCTGATGAAGCGGATCTGGGAGCCGACGCTCCAGTCGGTCTGCAGGTGGCTGCCGTACTGCCACTGCTTAACGTAGGTGGGCTCGGTGACGACTGACCACACCGTCTCGCGAGATGCCTCGATATGGATGCTGGATTTGGAGACACGCACAGGTGCCAGAGTACTCTGAGCGGGAGAAATGGTCAAGAGTTGTGGATGAGATTTTTGAGGCGGCATCAACTTCGGCTGGTCACCTCCTCAGCTTTGTCGTGGCAGGCATGGTCGGGGCGAGTTGGTCGGGGCTCAACAGGTCGACAATCGAGACCGGCTTCCCGCAGCACGGGCACTCCGCGCCCGGCCCGAACCTGCGACACCACGTGTTGCAGGCCTCGCATCTTTGCTCTCCGAGGTAGCAGGCCTCGCAGCTCGGGCAGGCGTAGACGACCTCGGAGCGCGAGACGACCGGCTCGGCTGGGGCGACTCGCTTGGATCGCCGAGCTGTCTGCCGGCACACGCTCGAGCAGGAGCGCTGGCGCCCGAGACGCCCGAACGGGTTCCGACACACCGGGTAGGTCGTCGCGGTATCGGCGCGCACGGGGTTCACGCTGCTGCCTCCTCAGCTCCGGCGGACTCGCCGTCGGCGCAGGTGTCGCCGCTTTTGGGGCACCCGCTCCAAAATACATCTACATTTACCTGCACCTCTTGTGTTGTCGCTCTCCAGCCGCCTGTGAGTGTTCTGCCCTCTCCACAGGGACAGAACGAGCCCAAGTCGATGCTTGACCACCTCCTAGGTCCAACTTGCGTTG
>JALCZJ010000007.1 GCA_022690815.1 Ferrimicrobium sp. | reverse complement strand
GGTGTAGTGTCACTGAGTGGACTCTAAGCTCCTGTGCCACAACCCAATAGGTACTGACCTTGTTCTAGCGACATGATGGCAAACTATGTTCAAGAGTGATCAACGTAGCCGTATCAGTAGCGTGCCCCAAACCGATGACCAGAGATATCTTGGCGGTCCCTACGTCACGCCGCGCCTTTGCGCAATCGAACATCAGTCGATCGATTCGACACGTGCTGTGCAGATCGGACCATATGCATGGCTGCCGATTGACACCGGGTCTCGCGGAGGGTCGTCTTAGCTCCGACACCGTCGAAGGGATCGACTGACAACAACGCCGCTCCCGACCGGAGCGACCACCAGCGCTCACAACACTAGCGAGAGGCCCACCTCGCCGATTAGCCATCGTTACGGTGACACGTCACGAGCCGATCTCGGCGCAACCGCTCGATGTAGCTTGCCAACGATTAGGCATCGACGAATAACCATCAAGCGCACAGACGACATCGCTTTTTGTTGGCGCTCACACGATGCCGGAGCCCGGGCCTAGCCGAGCTGACCCTTAGCGGTCAGTGGACCCGCACCGCTCGCTAGAAAGTGTGGACCCGCACCCTAACCCAGACAATCCGACCCCACGGGGAGCGACGGTTGATCCGTGAACTAGCTGCCCAAGGCGTCCCGAAGAAATTGCGTCGCCCGATCCCAAGCCTGCATCGCGGATTGCGCGTGATACACCTCAGGCCGATCGTCGTTGAAGAACGCATGCTCGGTACCGGGATAGATGAAGAATTCGACTGACTTGCCCATCGAGCGTAAACGCTCTTCGAGCTGTCGAACGACCTCCGGCGATGATGGGTCGTCGTGCTCGGCGTAATGTCCTTGGATTGGTGCCTGGATTCGCGCGTAATCGGGCTCCGCATTCGGCCATGGAATGACACCATAAAACGGCACCAATGCCTTCACCAGCTCGGGCTGGTCGGCGGCCAAGAGATACGCGAGACCGCCTCCCATACAGAAACCAACGACTCCGACTCCATCGCGCCCAGACCGCTTCACCAGCTCCTTGACCGCGCCAGTCATCTGCTTGGAGGCCTCGGGGAGCTGCAACGCCATCATGGCCTTCGCTGCCTCATCCGGCTCAGCGACGACACGACCATTGTAAAGATCGGGCGCTAGGGCGACAAAACCTTGCGCTGCAAACCGGTCGCAAACATCCTTGATGTGGTTGTTGATCCCCCACCACTCTTGGATCACGATAACTCCTGGGCCACTCACAGTCTCGGGAGTCGCCAGGTATCCGGTCGCCTCATGCCCATTACTTGGAAAGCTAATCATTTCACCCATGAACAAATCCTAGCAAGGACACACTCACAGCCAGCGACACGATCATCACGAGCACACAGGCAAGCGTGGCAGCGCTATCCCTCAGTAACGGCCACCAAGCTTCCGATGATCCCAGCTGACATATTCCTCGACGTCGAGCCGAAAGGCAATTCTCTTAGGAGCGGAACCTAGAAAGTCTCCAAGCAAGACCGCGGTTGTTCCCGACTGATAACGCTCAAACAAGGCGCGCCCAACCATCAACACCTGATCTGGGTCTTCACTGATCTGTGCCGTTGCATAGAGGGTCAGTCCACGAAGCTCCTCATAGCGCTCCCCGACTTCGATCAGGCCAGTGACACGGGGATCCCTTCGCAAGTTGATAGTCTTCTGCGACTTCGCGTACGTCCAGCACCACAATGACCCATCGAGGATGCAGTACCACATTGCCACCAAATGAGGACGACCTCGGGGTCCGAGGGACGCGACATTGAGCGTTCGACCCTCAGCCAAGAACGCATCACGCTCGGCATCGGTCATGCTTATCAGGGAACGCTTTTTTGCCATCGACTCCACCTCATGTTGATACCTACGGTATGGACTCTAGCGGCGCCACTGGAACCTTGGCTAACCGCGACTCCCCAACCAGCGAAAGCGCTCTCGGTTACGTCACAACGGTCAACCATCGCAGTTCTCCTGGCGACCGTTACAAGGGTGCAGTCAACAGGGCGTTACTAACACCACGCCCAAGTAAGTGAACACAATCAGCCATAGCATTAGGGCAAGTAAACCCTGTTCGCTGAACCCGCAAAATGGAATAGATAGGTTGATCAAGCGGCTCCCCGTCCGGGCCAGGGTACGCAGATCAGCGGTGGCACTCCGACGGCACGCGTCAGCGCATTGGGGTTACCAGTTCGCCACTACGAGGTCCAATCGAGTGAACCACGACTGGTGGACTCATCCGCTCGGCTTCCTCCTTGCTACTGCGCAAGTCAACTTTCGCTCTGCACAGGGTAGGCGTCTCGCGCCATACGACTCTGTACCGCCCATGGCAAGATCACAAAGATCGACACCACAGCGACGATCACCGAAGAGAGGTTGAAGGAGATCTCCGTGCCCCGACCAACACTGCCAATGGCAGCCATGCCAAGCAGGAACAGGATCCACACAATGTACCACAGTGCATGCCCGATGTCCTTCCAATGACCTGCGACTCCCAGCAACACCGAACCAATGGCCACCAAGATCACTGCATACGGAACGGCCGGCCATCCAGACCAGTAGACAACCAGTGATGCGCCTCCAAACCCGAGTGCGCCGATGATCAACGACCCAGCTGAAAGCTTCTCACCGCGCTGCTTTCGCACCGCCAACATGGCAGCCGGGACGATCCCGAACGAGATATATCCACCGACAACTGCATCATCAATCAGGCTGATAATGCGAGGCACCGGAGCAGCCAGCAACGCCAGGGCGGCACCGATGAGCGCGACGATGATCAGTGAAAGACCTGGCGCCTTGTAGCGTGAGTTGATCTGTTTCAATCGCTCGGGCACGTAACCAGTGCGAGCCATTGCAAGTACAACCCTTGCGCCTGCCCCCTGATAAACGTATCCCGCGACACCAGGGCCCAATATACCGACCACAACAGCGATGGCTAGGAGCCAATTCACGCCCCGATTGGTCGTCAACGCAATAAACGGGTTGGCCGTCACTGCCGTCAAAGCACTCCAGTCACCAACCTTCACCGATAGCACTCCCCAACTAAGGCCTGCGATGAGTGCGATGCTGAATAACACGTAGACGAGAAACTGAACACCCAACGTATAAAGAATCCCCACCCGAAGCGTACGAGCATTGTTCGCCTCCTCGGCGAAGTCAGGGATCACCCTGATCGCACCGAAGGCAAACATCGCGACCGGTACCGCTGCAAAGATAGGGCCGATACCGTAGGGAGCAAAGCCGCCGAAAGCTGAGAAGTTGTGAACTTTACCGATGGCGATGATGAAGGCGATGGCTAGCAATAGATACAACACGATCTTGATGCCGCCCAGCACGTTGTTAATCCGAGCCATAATTTTGACACCATAGAAGTTCACTGGGATATAGACGATGAGCAGCGCAAGCGCGACCAGGGCGCCGGACAAGGTCGGGTCACCTTTGGCGTTCAACAGACCAGAATCAAAGTAACTCAACGCGGAAACCGTTGCAATCGCTTCGATCGGGGGTATCAACAGATACCAAACTAGGCTTCCTACCGAGTTAATCAGGTTCGCCACCCAACCGTGGGTATACAGCGAATATCTTGCCGGACCGCCTGCCTCAGGGAACCGTACGCTCATATCAACATAGGTAATTCCAATGAACGTATAAATAACACAACCGATGATCCATGAAACAATCATTGCAGGGCCAGCGATCGCAGCCATTCCGATCCCGCTGAAGAGCGCACCGGTTCCTACTGCACCTCCAACACCCAGAATGACCATAGGGAGTAAAGAGATTCCCTTATGGAGGCTACCCCCAGAACCACCGGGATTACCTGCTGATTGACCAGTTACCTGTGCCATATTGACCCCCATGAAGTTCGGATTCCACTAGGCTTCATGCCAACACCTTAGCCCAATAGGAGCATAATTGGTCGTTTAGCTTCGCATGAATAGTGTACTGAATCCAAATATTACCAGTTCACAGCGGGGTTTTAGATGATAGAAAAACTTTGGACCCTGGGCCGTCCGCGCTAAACTAACCATGATTGATTACCGCAATACTTCACACAATTGCCGACAATCTCGCCATCGCGCTGCACTAACTCAGCCACGCCATTCCAACGTTGGGAGGGTCCGACCTTGTTATGCGCGGTACAACGAACAGCGATCGATCCCGAAAGACCTATCGACTTGAATGATTCGCCAACAAATACGAGCGATATACCACTTGTTCAGATGGACTCTGATGCTGACGTTTACCCACAATCACAATTGTCACATAACGAGGTGAACAGGTTGCGCAACGTGACGAAAGGAGCACCGACGCAGCACGTAGTCCAACGATAGCGTCAGGCTAGGTCAACCATCCTTGGAGCATCGGTGCCATGCGTGGCCAGCCAAACTGGGCCTTCAGGATACGACTTCCATCGACATAGACCCGACGTGGGCCTAGATCTTCAACGACATAGCCAAAGTGACCAGCATAACTACGCAGGAGATCATCTGGCAGAATTCGCAACCTGCACGTCCAACACTCTTCCAAGGCTCCCAACCTGAGTCCGGCGGTACAACTCAACGCGAGTGGCATCGACGATGGCTGATGAAAATCGCATTGCTCAAGATGATCGATCAACAAGGCACCGTACTCTCCGGCAGCCATCGACGGCTCACTCGCACCGAGGACCTTGTTGGCGACACACCACAACTCAACCGACGCAGGCCATCCACGCAGTAGCTGAACGAGCGCTGGCGCAAGATCAATCGGCTCGGTTGCTGCAGCCGCAAGAAGATAGCCGAACTCCAAGACCACCTCGGCATCGTCAAGACCTGCATAACGAGCGAGGTAGCGAAAGTGCTCTAAAAGCGCCATAGAACACCAGCCTATGAGTCATAACGCCTCCTGAGTGCCAACCCGAACAGCCGCCGGTGCGACCATTCACAGTAAAGTGAAGGCCACCAAGAACTCGGCAAGGCATGTGCACCCCGCGATCCAGCGTGTCAGCCACGACGTAGAGCTGCGCCCATCGAAGAGTCATACCCACCGAGTTGAGGCGCACGAACATGACCAATCCCTTGTTATGCGCACGCTCAGACTCCAGGCCCCACGTCTGCGCAATCAGGCCCATGCAACGAAGTGCGATAAGGGGTTAAAACTCCATTCTAGTACCCGGAGCATGAACTGGACCATAACGGCCCCCGGGCATAGCGACGTCCCATGGACGTTGTAGGAGAATGACTCCAAGGGAAGTTGGAAGGAGGAAAACATGCACTTCTTTGGACTTGTCTTACTCTTCGGGTTGGGTATCTACGCGCTGAGCCTGCTGGGTCAGCGAGCCTACTCCAAAATCCGAGAACTTAAACCACTCGTCCAGCTTGTGTTGGGCGTTGCACTCGCGTGGATCGCAAACATCAATCTTTGGACCGGTTTCTCGATTAGTCATTTGCGTGCGGACTGGATCGGCGTAACTATCGCTGGCCTCGCGCTCGGAGGTATCGCCTTCTTCTTCGATGCCGTTGTTGGCTTCGTTGCTGGCCTTGAGCGTAAGGTTGAAGATCAAGCCAATCAGCTTGAGCACGGCGATCTCAAACGCATCGCCTAGTTCAATACCTCGTACTCCCGCGGGTATCCAATGGCAAACCTGCCATTGAGTACCCGCGCGTTTTGTGCAAACGATTATCGAGTCAACGCACGCACCTATCGAATGATGCCGCCTCTGGTCATCGCCATCACGTCCAACGCTTTGTCGACCTCCGCCTCTGTGAGCAACCCCTTCTCAAGGACCACCGTCCGAAGATCCTTGTCCGTCGCAAGCGACTCTTTGATGACTTTTGCTGCCTGCTCGTAACCGATGTAGGGATTCAATGACGTCCCAATCGATGGCGACGAAAGTGCATACGTCCGACAGCGCTCAACATTGGGGGCGATTCCGCTAACGCACTTATCCACCATCGCATCCGCAATCGATCCCATGATCGCAATGGAGTCGAGCACCGCAACACCGATGATCGGCTGCATCACATTGAGTTCAAAGTTGCCCGCGGCACCGCCGAAGGCAATCGTGGCATCGTTGCCGATCACTCGGGCAACAACCTGACACATCGCCTCAGGCACCACAGGGTTCACTTTGCCTGGCATGATGGAGGACCCTGGCTGAAGATCGGGCAGATGAATTTCACCCAGTCCACAACGGGGTCCGGACGACATCCAACGTAGATCGTTCGCTAGCTTGTAGTACCCCATGGCAAGCGTCTTGAGCGAACCCGACAGCGCCACGATACCGTCTCGCGCACCGTGCGCCTCGAAGTGGTTGGCTGCCTCTCGAATCGGTACCTCAAGCCGCTCTCGCAGCAACCGCAAGACGCCATCAGCGAATCCCGGCGGCGCATTCAACCCCGTCCCGACCGCCGTTCCGCCGAGCGGAACTTCTCCCACATCGTCCTTGGCGATCTCAATACGAGCGATCGCCTTTCGAGTCGCACTCGCGTAGCCAGAGAACTCTTGGCCGAGGGTGATCGGTGTCGCATCCATGAGATGCGTTCGCCCCGACTTCACAACCTCGGCGAACTCCACCGTCTTGGCGTCGAGACCATCAGCAAGTCTGCCGAGTGCCGGCAGTAGTGCGTTATCGAGTTCGAGCAGGACACCAAGGTGCAGCGCGGTCGGAAACACGTCGTTAGACGACTGGGACGCATTCACATGGTCGTTCGGGCGGACCTCACGACCGAGACGTTCGCTCGCCAGATGGGCAATAACCTCATTGACATTCATATTTGATGAAGTGCCGGACCCTGTCTGATAGATGTCGATCGGGAACTGGTCGTCGTACGCTCCCTCCAGCACATCCTCACAGGCGCCGACGATCGCTTCGCTGATGGATGGCTCGAGGATCCCTAACTGCGCGTTCGTTTTGGCCGCGGCCCACTTCACCCAGACCAACCCCCTGATCAGCGACATCGGCAACCGTTGGCCAGAGATCGGAAAATTTTGCACTGCTCGTTGTGTCTGTGCGCCCCACAGTGCACTTGCTGGCACCTCGATCTCGCCCATGGAATCGTGTTCGATCCGCATCCCTTCCGTCATCATTACCTCCTCGTAAGTCCTGTTGCTTCCGTCCCTTTACGCTATCGTCCCGCCGAGCAGAAGTCCACCTGACGTGGAGTTTGATCAGGATCATTCCGCCCACACGCCCAAATCGGCTCTGTCGCACGATCACAAATCGAAACAGCCTTCGCTGCGTTCAGATCCGACCCCAAGGGCCAACAGCGTCGGGGCCCCAGACGAGGGCAGAGCAGAAGTATTGGGCACCACCGTGCACCTTACACGCTATCCGTGAGCTGGGGCTGCGCTCAGCAAGCAATCTCTTACGCCACTGGCTCGTCCACTCGCTCGACGCGATCGGAGATCCGGGCGCTTCTTCGCCTTCGGATCGATGGCATCGTTGCCACCTTCCTCGGCAGTATCGCCTCAGCCAGCAATCCGAATCGCCGCAGCCGATCTAACCATCGATGTGCAAAGCGAAGCCATCGTTGCCCAGCAACGGCAACCGATCACGCCAAACGCCCGAGATCACGACGCTCTCTCACCCACATCATGCTTTCTCGATCCGCCAGGGTTAGCACTTCAGGTGAAGGTATTGGGTACGCCCCCACCCGCTATGGATCTAGCCCAACGTTCGAGCAGTTATTCCGAATGATCGTCCATCATGTGGATAACCTCATGGTTTCTTGACTTATCCACAGGGGTGATTTGCAAATGGGCAGGTCAGGGTGTTGGTGGGGTTGGCTGGGAGATTGGTAGTTGGGTGTAGTGTCCTAAGAGTTTTAGTCGTTTGGCCAGAATGGCCCGTTTGGCCTACATGGCCGCTCGCCTGTCATCTCTGTATATCCGTGCGGCGGGTCAACCCCTCAGCCAGGACGATGGTGAGTACGTTCGATGCAACAAGCTGACGGTAACGAGCCTGTTGGGTTCGACTGAAGAGGGTCCCCTTTTGAAATCCCGCTAGCACAACCGCATTCTTGGCGGCATCGATACACTGCTTCTCAAGATGTGAGCTGATCGGTGCCAGAAATGGTTTCTCGCAGCGTTCCGGGGTGATGGTGGCCCAAAGGACCTCGAACGGTGTGCGCCCGTCCAAAGGTTCTACACGCTGTCTTATCGGTATCGGGTCAACGGGGGCCGCCACCGACACCGGAAGCGCTCCTGGTTTGGCGTAAAAGTAGCCTTGACCGTAGGTCGCACTGAGTGCCTTAGCCATCTGCTCATGGGCATGGGTCTCGATAACTTTTTGGCGATGACCACCGCCCCCCGGCCTTCGACGTAGGCTCGAACAGCCGCTGTGATGCTTGCGGAAGCTTCGCACATTGCACCTTGGATTACTGACGTATCGAGCTTGACTACGTCCGGACGAACGAGGGATAGCAGCCCCAGAGATTCTTCGTTGGCACCTACGTCGTCCAACGCAACACCTCCGCAACTGAGACGGGCCCATCAGTACCTCGTATGAGGTCCAACACCCTACCGTCCACGTCACGTTCGACTATCTCCAAAATGACACGTAACTCACAGCATGCCCGTTCATGCTCGGCAAGCGGCGACGGTGGGCATTCCATACCAAGTGCAGCGGGTTCGACATTGATCTGCCACGATACCTTATCGGGCAGACGAGCCTCGAGTGCAGCGCGTATCGCTCGAGTACGACACAACCAATCCAATTCGCCGAGTCGACCAGCCTCCTTCGCCGCACGAATCAAAGCGAGGGTGACTCCAACGCGGAGCCTTCCGGGCCACGCGACAAAGCCTCAAATCCAACGACAGCCCGGCTGGCGCGATGTACGATCGGCTGAAAGACGGTGTGCACCACTCCATTATCGATGACCGAGTCGATCGACCATTCCGACATGGCTCAGGTTTCTTTCGTGGAGCAGCTCTCAGGGGCGGTCATCGCCGAAGCTCCTGTGTTCCTGGTGAACCGACTAGCCATGAGACCTCCGCATCGATGACCGCTCTCCGGCCTATTGGTTGAGACCGAGATACAGCCATGGCTGCCAGACGGTCAAGGACTCTATCTTGCTAAAGCGTGTCCCGCATTGGAGTCCACCTAGGTCCACCGGAGAGATTGCCACTTCCAACATATCGGCAGATCGAACCACCAGCTGGAGCCTTTCGACTCAATCCACGCGGGAAACAGCAAGTGATGCCGATGCGCAAGGACACTTTCAGATTCCACTCGCTACTGTATTCCTGAGACTGCTCTCACACCCCTCGGAGTGAAGCACTGCCCAAGATACTGCGGGTGGGGTAGGCTAGACCGGACAACGCGCCCATCCACCTGAACGTGGCGAAGGTGGCGCTCGCGCATCCAGGCAAGCGCACACCTGGCCAGCTAGCCAACGGCGACCCCCGGTATACCGTGCCATGCGATGCGCTCCGACTCGGCCGTCGCTGAGACAGCCGCTCATGGACTGCCTACCGGCGATGATGGAGTGATGGCGATGGCGCATTCCGCTGTGATCCTAAGAACGACGAGGGGTACGAGGCAGCGAACACTGAACCGAGACGGCAGTCCGCGGCCTCGGCGAAGCTAGAAGATGCCGTCGTTGACCCCGACGCAAGGGAGGGCTGTCCTAGCTGCTAGCGCTGCACTTGTGAGCGTCGGTGGAGCTACGAGACTGACGGCATCACTGTTGCCAGCCCAGCCGCCAGCTAATGAAAACTCCTAACCTACAACAAATTGACGACTCTAGACACTAGGGTGGCTGGGTAACCGTAGCCGTCTGCTCAAGGGGATTATCATGCGCGCACTCGTCGTTCAAGACTCGTCGGTCCAGGTCGCTGACGTTCCGACACCTTCACCATCGCCTCATGAGCTCTTGGTCAGAATGACAAGCGCAGGAATCAACGCTGCTGACTTGCTCCAGGCACGTGGCAGTTATCCCCCGCCGGCAGGGTTCGACCCAGAGCGACTGGGGTTGGAGTTCGCCGGGGAGGTGGTCGAGGTCGGATCGGACGTCGTCGGTTATGCGCCGGGTCAGTACGTCATGGCTGTCACCGGAGGCGGTGCCCACGCAGAATTCATCACGATACCGGCAAGCGCCTGCGTCCGGGTACCCTCCGACATCGACCCATTCATCGCGGGAGGCTTTCCAGAAGCTGCGTTTACGGCCTTCGATGCGTTGATTTCTCAAGCACACCTCTCGATCGGAGACCGCCTACTCGTCCATGGAGCTCTTGGTGGGGTCGGAACAGCAGCTGTCCAAATCGGCGCGCTATCGGGGGCCGAGGTGACCGCCGTGCTACGTAATCACGATCAAGACGCAAAAGCCCTCTCGCTTGGATGTCGCTCCGCGGTCACACCAGCTGAGATCCCCGGCTCCGGCCCCTACGACGTCATCCTCGAACTGGTCTCAGGTGAAAATCTTGGAACCAACCTTGACGTCCTCGCCATGGAGGGCACCATCGTCGTTATCGGGGTCAACAACGCTCCCCAGACTCAGATCGACCTACGTAAGCTGATGGGAAAGCGCGGAACCCTCCGTGCCTCCACGTTGCGCGCGCGCAGCTGGGAGCAGAAGTCTGCGTTGGCCAAGCAGGTCGAGCACCATCTCACCGGGCAGCTCGACACCGGCGCCTACCGAATCGTCGTTGAAGAACAGTTCGACCTCAACGATGGGCCAGCCGCCTACGAGCGATTCCGACAGCCAGGGAAGTTCGGCAAAATCCTCTTGACAACTCGGTCATAGAGCGATCAATCATCAGAAGCGACAACACCGCGCCCATCCACCCTACGAGTGGAATCAACCAAACCACATCGCGATGATGCATCATGCTGTGACGGACCGTTGCGTCTTGTCCTCTGGCGATCTGCGTCGGCCGTGCAAGAGCAAGCATCAGGAGCCGTTCGTCGGGACGACGATTCGCTCTCCGGGCCAGATCAACGTACCGTGTGTCTGCTTCTCCAATTGCGCTACGAGCGGATAAGGATTCGCGTTCGGATCAACCTGATGTGCAATCGACAGCAACGTATCGCCACGGGCAACCACGTAGATTTTGGCCGATGCGTGTTGACCATCAACGATCGGCCACACAACCCGTGAGACGATCACAAGAAGTCCGAGCACAACAATTGCCAGACCCAGCAACCGTTCTAGGGCGCGACGTGCCCTTTTTGCCGTGTTGCTGGCTCTTGGACTCAAAGTATCATTCGATAACATCATCATGTTCGAACTATAGTTCGAGGGTCTGACAGAGAAATTTGATATTCGGTTAGCCGGAAGCAAAAAGGCGATATACTTTCACCAATGCCCAAGATTATGGCCCCCACAGTTAAGGAACATCACGCTCAACGACGCCAGGCACTACTTGATGCCGCCAAGGAGTCGTTGCTTAATCCAACGATTAGGTCGATAAACTTCGAGGCCGTTGGGCCACGAGCCGGCCTACGACGCAATAGCGTCTACCTCTACTTCCCGTCCGAGAATCATCTGGCCCTTGAGCTCGCCGAGGATGTACTCCCTGGCTATCAGGAGCAGTTGATTGCGGCGATGAAGCGGCATCGCGAGCCCAGAGAACAGATCACTGGCTATGCCAAGGTGGTCGTGTCGACCGATGCTCGCCTGTTCCACGAAGTGCTCCGCAACCTTGAGAATCGAGACCGCACTCCCGATATCGCGGCAAAGGTAAAGGAATACTACCTCGCGTTGGCCCGCCCTCTTGTTGAACCTATGAAGGCACTCAAGATGACGGATCCAGAGGGCACCGCTGTGCTCCTGTTCACCATGCTCAGCTCGACCCAAAATGTCGCTGACAAGGTCATTGACGCCAAGGCGACGGCGCGACGTGCGCTCGCCATGGTCGACTTGATTATCCCCAAGCCCTAAAGGGAACCCGCTAGTGCCAAGTAGTCGCAACTATCGATCGATAGTTGCGGTTCGAATGCCGACAACCCTTTGCGCCACATGATGTGGCCCCTGCTTGGTATGGGCTGAGTTGGTATGGGCTGAGTTGGTATGGGCTGAGGTTTCCCGTGGTTGCGAGCGGCCACCATCGGCGCTACAAGCTCCAGCCCACTGTCGACTCCCGTCGGTCATGCCACCCGTAATTTGCTGATTCTCAAGGCCAGCAACACCAAAGCCCGAGGGACCCTCGTGGATAACCTTTGGTGGTGGGCCAGAGATGAGGAAAGTTCCCACCAAGGAATGCCGTGGTTGCTAGATGCCAGGCTCCTCATAGTAGCCAAACACTTCGGCGAGTGCCTCCATGACCTCACCAACCGTTACCCGCGCCTTTGAGGCTTGGATCAGGGACTCCATGAGATTGACCTCCGGGTCCTTGGCCTGCGTTTGCAGCTCCGTCAGCGCAGTGGCTACCTGATCGGAATCACGACGGCGCCGCACCTCCTCGAGGCGCTGAACCTGCAACTTCTCCACCTCTGGCCCGATCACCAAGGTATCGATTGGCTCCTCTTGGTCAAGGATGAACCGGTTGACACCAACCACGATCCGGTCACCGGCAGAGATCTTCTTCTCCAACTCGTACGCTGAGTCGGCAATGCGGTTCACGTGATAGAAGTTGTCCACCCCCACCAGCGCCCCTTCGAGCATGGAGCCGTGACCAAGTTCGGCGATCTCCGCAAAAATCTCCTCAGCCCTGCGCTCCATCTCAAGTGTCAACTCTTCAATGAAATACGAGCCCCCCAACGGATCGACGACATTGGTCACGCCCGTCTCATAGGCAACGATCTGTTGAGTCCGCAGGGCGATCCTCGCAGCGCGCTGCGTCGGGAGCGAGAGAACCTCATCCATCGAGTTGGTGTGCAGACTCTGTGTGCCGCCCAGCGTTCCCGCTAGCGCTTCGATCGCCGTTCGCACGATATTGAGCTCTGGCTGTTGTGCCGTCAGCGAAACCCCAGCGGTCTGGGTATGAAAACGCAGGAGCCAAGAACGAGGATCTTGAGCACCGTAATGCTCACGCATCCAACGAGCCCAAATGCGGCGCGCAGCGCGATACTTTGCGATCTCCTCGAAGAAGTCAATATGGGCATTGAAGAAAAACGATAACTGTGGCGCAAAATCATCTACGGCTAGACCGGCAGCAATACCGGTCTCAACATAGGCAAAACCGTTGGCGATCGTGAACGCCAGCTCTTCAGCGGCGGTGGCTCCCGCCTCTCGGATATGATACCCAGAGACTGACAGCGAATGCCACTTCGGCATCTCGGCCGCTGCGAACGTCATGGTATCGCGAACAAGACGCATCGATGGACGCGGTGGGAAGTAATACTCCTTTTGCGCCTGGTACTCTTTGAGAATATCATTTTGGAGCGTGCCGCCCAGCTGCCTCCTCGACACACCACTCGCCTCGGCGACGGCGACGAACGAGGCCAGGATGAATGCTGCTGGCGAGTTGATGGTCATCGACGTTGTGATATCGCCCAATCGAATATCTCTAAAGAGCGTCTCCATGTCGTCAAAGGTGTCGATCGCAACTCCGCACTTACCTACCTCACCAAGAGACTTGGGGTCATCTGAGTCGCGCCCCATCAGGGTTGGCAGGTCAAAGGCCACCGAAAGCCCGGTGCCACCTGCCTCCAGCAGCTCGCGGAAGCGTTCGTTGGTCTCCGCGGCTGAGGAGAATCCAGCAAACATGCGCATCGTCCAGAGTTTGGTTCGATAGCCACTAGCGTAGATCCCTCGCGTGTACGGGTAGCTACCTGGAAGTTCCTCATCGCTTGGAAGCTCGGTAGCGACATCCGGGGTTAGCGGACCTCGACTGGTGTAGACGGGTGCAAGTTCGATCCCCGACATGGTCTCAAAACGGCTCAGCCGCTTGGGCGCCTGGTTGTAGCTATGAACCCATTCATCAAATCGTGTCATATGGAACAAGTCTAGCCTCAAACGTGCAAGTACTCGAGGAACTCGCCTCAGCCACGACGAGGGCCACCACGAACGTGGGACATCCGCCTGCGCCGAAGCCAATCGAGTACTACTACCATACAAGGCATGTCCAACAGCACTCCCCCAGATCGTAATTTGGCCCTCGAGATGGTTCGCGTGACCGAGGCCGCGGCGCTCGCTTCGACACCCTGGGTCGGACGCGGGCAAAAGGAATCTGCAGACGGAGCCGCCGTCAATGCCATGCGTAGTGTCCTCGCTGTCGTCGCCATGGACGGCACAGTCATCATTGGCGAAGGCGAGAAGGACAAGGCGCCAATGCTCTTTAACGGGGAACATGTCGGTGATGGCACAGGCCCGAGGGTTGACATCGCCGTCGATCCAATCGAAGGCACTACCCCGACCGCAATGGGGCGTAATGGCGCGATGAGCGTCATCGCGGTTGCTGGCGATGGCTCCATGTTCTCTCCTGGCCCAATCGTCTACATGGACAAGCTTGCGACCGGACCAGAGGGGGCAGCCGTAGTCTCGCTTGATCTCACACCACGTGAAAACATCAACGAGCTGGCAAAAGCCAGGCACTGCAACACCTCAGAGATCACCGTGGCCATCCTCGATCGTCCACGGCACGCCGAACTCATCGACCAGGTCCGTGGGGCTGGCGCACGTATTTTCCTCATTGGAGACGGCGACGTAGCCGCTGCCATTCTCACCTCACTACCAACGTCAGACATCGACATCCTCCTTGGCGTCGGGGGCAGTCCCGAGGCGGTCATCGCGGCCGCAGGCCTACAGTGTCTCGACGGAGCGATTCAAGTGCGCCTATGGCCTCGTGACGATCATGAGCGCCAACAGGCCATCACCGCAGGTTATGACCTCGACAAAATTCTGCACACCAAGGACCTCGTGAACTCTGAGGATTGCTTCTTTGCTGCCACCGGCGTAACCGATTCCGAGCTCCTCCGCGGCGTGCGCACGCATCATGGCGAGGCTATCACCCATTCAATGGTGATGCGTTCTCGAAGCAAAACGGTCCGCCGCATCGAGGCAGTTCACCGCGTAGAGAAGCTCAAGAACTTCCATCTCATGCCCTGAGATCCGTCCGCCAACCTCACCGAGACACCTCGTGGCGCCTCGGCCAATAGGCCGAAATCTCTTGGATCAACACGATCAAGGCCGAGGAGAGCGGCCTCCTCTCGCGATAACCGACGCGCGCCAAAACCATCCAACGGGTGGTGTTGATCGAGCGTTGCAATGGAGGCCGGGCGCAAATAACTAACGAGCTCGTCGACCATCAACTCCTCGAGTCCGAAACCAGTACTTTCTGGATCTCGAACGACTGGCTTGGCGAGAACCCAAACTCCAGACGGCCCTGGAACTGCCTCGACCCAACCGAGTACTTCACCACTCTTCTCGATCAGCCAGCAACTTAGCCCTGGAGACCTCACTAGGTTGGTGAGCACTCCAGTGCGCGAGAGCATCGCGATGGCCGTCCGGTGAGACCGTCGGCGTGGACCTCCGTATCCGAGGAGCGCGCGCACCAGCGGTCGCCAACGGCGGCGCCCACCACGGATGTCGGCAACCAACAGAGTTACCTCCTTGGCCTGTGTGACCAACCGATAGTTCGCCAACTGGGCACTCAAAACCTGGGCTACCTCGTTCGAGACAGCATCGATAACGGTGACATGAGGCACATAGGGGCGGGAATGATCGAGCGGTCCGAAAAAGTTACGCAACTCAGCCAGCTCATCCGTACCCCGGATCACCGGGACGTGACCCGAGATCCTACGGTTGGCAAACGTTGCGAAACCCGATAGTTCGAGTTCAATCGGTCTCACCTTTGCGGCCAACGAGCCAATGCGCTCGACAAGACCCCAAGCCTCGTCGACCGGCAGGTCGATCGGTGGGACCAACGTGATATGAGGAAGAATCCTATCGACCGCGGTAGAACCGAGCAGGCTCCGAGCGACGTTGAGTTCGAACTCCACCGCCTCATCGAACGTTACAGCGATGCAGCAGCGAACCCGAGACGTCACTTAGTCGATCAAGCTTCCTCGAAGCTCAAGCGAGCGCAACTCCCCCTCGGCCAACGCGTCATCGAGCTCCTCTAATCGCTCCTCGTAGCGTTGCCTGCGTCGCCGAAGAGACTCCTGTTCGACGTCGCTGGCCAGCTGTGCGTCATTGGCGAGCACCACAACACGATTTCCTCCAGCCCGGACGAGACCTCCATCGATAACGATCTGGAAGGACTCCCCGTCAGCTCGTACGACGGTAGCCAGACAGATCTCTACCTCCCCCACAAAGGGGGCATGATGCGCCAGGAAGGCCGCATCTCCGAGCGCTGATCGGAGCATGAGGCTCTTCACCTCTTCATCCAAGACAACGAGCTCCGGATTCGCCACGATCAAGTTGAAGGTATCCTCAGCCACTATGCGTCCATCTCCTTTGCTCGGGCAAGAACGTCCTCAATGCCGCCCGAGTTCAAGAATGCCTGCTCCGGCACCCCATCCAGGTCGCCTCGCACGATCGCCTCGAAGGACTCAATCGTCTCGTTGATGGGCACATACTTACCTTTTGCACCAGTGAAGACCTCGGCAACGAAGAACGGCTGGGAGAGGAAGCGCTGAATCCTACGAGCCCTCGATACCGTCACCTTATCCTCCTCAGACAGCTCATCCAAACCGAGGATAGCAATGATGTCCTGAAGCTCCTTGTAACGCTGCAGAATCTGCTGGACGCTCCTCGCCACTTGGTAATGGCGTTCGCCAACGATGTGGGGTGCAAGGATATTCGAAGTCGAGGCCAGGGGGTCGACCGCCGGGTAGATGCCGAGCGACGCAATCTGGCGAGAAAGCTCAGTTGTGGCGTCGAGGAACGTGAACGTGGTAAACGGAGCTGGGTCGGTGTAGTCGTCAGCTGGCACGTAGACGGCCTGCAGTGAGGTGATCGAACGTCGCTTGGTGGAGGTAATCCGCTCCTGGAGCGCACCCATCTCATCGGCGAGCGTTGGCTGATATCCCACGGCCGACGGAAGGCGTCCTAGCAACGCTGACACCTCAGAACCAGCCTGGACAAAACGGAAGATGTTGTCGATAAACAGCAACACGTCCTGATCCTTGACATCACGGAAATACTCCGCCATCGTCAACGCAGACAAGGCAACCCTCAGTCGAACACCTGGTGGCTCATCCATCTGACCGTAGACGAGCGCCGCCTTTTCAATGACACCGGACTCCTCCATCTCAAGCAGGAGGTCGGTTCCTTCACGCGTGCGCTCACCGACACCGGCGAACACGGAGACCCCACCGTGTTGCTGTGCAACCCGGTTGATCATCTCCATGATCAAGACGGTTTTGCCTACACCAGCACCACCAAAGAGGCCGACCTTGCCTCCCTGCACATAGGGCTCCAACAGATCGATAACCTTGATCCCGGTCTCGAACATTTGTGCCTTCGGCTCAAGATCATCGAACGGCGGTGGGTCCCGATGGATCTCCCAGGTGTCCTCGATACCCGTCAACTCGCCCCCATTAAGCGGTTCCCCGACCACATTGAAGACGTGTCCAAGTACCCCCGTACCCACTGGTACGGTGATGCCGTGTCCAAGGTCGGTAACGACCGCTCCACGGCGCAGGCCATCAGTGGGGCGAAGGCAGATACAACGCACCCGACCATCACCAAGCTGGCTCGCCACCTCGGCCATGATAATCACGGTTTCCCCGTCGATCTCAGCCTCCATAGAGAGCGCTCGGTTCACCTCGGGGATCGCATCAGGAGGGAACTCGACGTCGACCACTGGACCAGCGATCGACACTACCCGGCCGGTGGCCGTCGACGCTGTCGATCCCGCCCTTTTGGGTTCGGTATCCTCGGGCCGGGTATCTTGGACCTGGGTATCTGTCTCCATCGTTACCTCTCATCTCCACTCATGGCGTGGTCACCCTGTGCGAGTGCCTCAGCGCCACCAACGATTTCTGTAATCTCGGTAGTAATAGCATCTTGTCGAACCCGGTTCATCGCCCTCGTCAGGCCCTTGACCAGCTCGGTTGCGTTATCGGTCGCGTTCTTCATCGCCCGCTGACGCGCGGCGTGTTCTGCAGCCGAGGCCTCGAGCAAGAGCCCAAAGAACTCAGCGACGATGAGCTGGTGCAACGCGGAATCAACGACGGCTTCAAGCGATGGCTCCGCTTCAAAGTCAAAGCGTTCAACAGTATCATCACCGGTCTCAATAACCGAGCTGGTGTCTACTGGCACAAGGGTCGTCTCTTCGAGGCGCTGGACGCCAAGCGAGTAGAAGCGATTTGAGATCACCACAACCCGGGCCACCTCTCCAGCGTCGACCCGCTTCATAATTGGACCCATGATCGCGTATGCCTGGTCAAGGGTCGGCAGATGGGTAACACCATTGATATGGACATTGCTCTCGATGCCCCGAAAATGCAGGTAGCTCTCGATCCGTCGGCCGATTGACACCAGTTCAATGGGTCCTTCGGTCGTGCGCATCTGCTCTTCGTAGGCACGAATCACCGAGCTATTATAACCACCACACAATCCTCGGTCAGAGGTGACCAGAATCAGCACGGTCGTACCGGTGCTGGTCTTGGTCAACGGTGGCCGATAGCTTGGCAACGTGACCAACAGCTCTCGCGTCAATTCAGAGACCTCTCGGAAGTAGGTTCGTGCACCCCCGATACGCCCAACCGCTTTGACGATGCGCGAGGCCGCGATCAACTCCATCGCCTTGGTGATCTTCTTCGTAGAGTTCACACTCCGAATGCGCCCTCGAAGTGCCCGTTCCTTTCCGCCTGGCACGAGAACTTACGCCTTGGTCGCGGTGGCGAATCCACCCGCGAAGGTCGTGATCGCGTCAGTCAGTGCCTGCTTATCAGGCATCTTGCCAGTGTTGGTGATCTCGTCCATCAACTCCGGGTGCCGAGCCTTCAAAAAGCCAATCATCTCTGGCAGGAACTTCGTGACATCACCGACAGCGAGATCATCGAGGAGCCCAGTGATTCCTGCAAAGATACTCACCACTTGCTCAGCAACCGAAAGCGGGGCGCCCTGATTCTGCTTCAAAAGCTCCGTCAACCGATACCCTCGGTCGAGTTGTGCCTGCGCATACTTGTCAAGCTCGGAGCCGAACGTCGCGAACGCCTCGAGCTCGCGGAACTGCGCCAGGTCGAGCCGAAGGCTTCCAGAAACTTCCTTCATCGCCTTGACCTGTGCGGCACCACCGACGCGCGAAACCGACGTTCCCACGTTGATGGCTGGGCGATTGCCCGAGTTAAACAGATCAGAGTCGAGGAACACCTGGCCATCGGTGATCGAGATGACGTTGGTGGGGATGTAGGCAGAGATGTCTCCAGCCTTCGTCTCGATGATCGGCAACGCCGTAAGCGAACCCCCACCGAGCTCATCGCTGAGCTTGGCTGCACGCTCTAGCAATCGAGAGTGCAGGTAAAAAATGTCCCCAGGGTAAGCCTCGCGACCCGGCGGTCGTCGCAACAAGAGCGAGAGCTGACGATAGGCATCAGCCTGCTTGGAGAGATCGTCGTAAACGATCAGTGCATGCTCGCCGTTCTCCATCCAATGCTGGCCCATCGCGCAACCGGAATAGGGCGCGAGATATTTAAACGGTGCAGCCTCTGATGCAGCAGCAGCCACGATCACGGTGTACTCGAGAGCTCCATGTTCACGAAGGGTATCGACCACCGCGGCGATGGAGGTCCCCTTCTGCCCGATAGCGACATAGATGCACTTCACACCTTGTCCGCGCTGGTTGATAATGGTATCGAGCGCTACGCTCGTCTTGCCGGTTTTGCGATCCCCAATAATGAGCTCGCGCTGCCCACGACCAATCGGGGTCATCGCGTCGATGGCCTTGATCCCGGTTTGGAGCGGCTCGCCAACTGGCTTGCGCTGCACAATGCCCGGTGCCTGCACCTCAAGACGTCGCTGAATCGAAGACTCGATAGGACCCAAGCCATCAATGGGACGCCCGAGCGGATCAACAACCCGACCAAGCAGGCCATCTCCCACCGGAACTGACAGGATTTCTCCGGTCGACTTCACCAACTGGCCCTCAGAGATGCCCTCCTCGTCACCCAAAACGACGACACCGATGGTGTCCTCCTCGAGGTTCAAAGCGAGTCCTACCGTTCCATTAGCAAAACGTAGCACTTCGTTGACTGCCACCGACGGGAGTCCTGATACCGAGGCGATACCATCGCCAAACTCTAGCACCCTACCGACCTCCTCACCTGAGGTGGTCGTCGCGTACTCCTGTAGGCGTCGCTGAATGACTCCAGCAATCTCTGACTTATCAATCTTTAGCTCAACCGCCATGTCTCTCCTTGTTATCGCCCTGCAAGTAGCTGCTGGGCCCTCTGTAGTTCTCGAGCGACACTCACGTCATAGACGCGATCACCAACGACTGCAACCATGCCACCGATGAGCGATTCGTCAACTCGCCACTCAACCACTAGCTCACGACCTGACCGCTGTTCAAGCGAGGAGGTTATACGAGACCGATAGACCTCGTTCACCTCTCTTGCCAGGGTGACACGCGCCACCTGACTCTCCAACAGGGCAGAACAGTCGCCCATCACTCGTTCCAGTGAGTCCACGAGCGAACGCGGATTGGTAGTTGCGACCAACGCCCGTACCACGAGCAGTGCCGCCGACGACAGACGTGACCCGAGTAGATCATCCACGATGCCAACCCTTTGTTCTGGGCTGGTCCCCAACCCTGAGAGCGCGCGCGCAAGAGCTGTCTGTTCACCTAAGAGTTGATTGACACCAACGAGTTCATCCAGCAAGCCTGCCTGATGCTCACGGTCAAGATCGCGCATAACCGCCTGCGCGTAGCCACGAGCTCGAGCTCCGGTAGCCGTCGCGATACCATCACCGAGCACATAGGTGCTGGCGAGCACCTCATCGAGCTGGGCTAGCACCTCGGGAATCTCACCAGCGCTTTCGGTCTCGACGACGTAGCCGACCAGTGCCATCATGCGCGAATCGACTCGGTCTGCGAGGAGTTCATCCAGCACTGAGCGCCGAACATCAGCACGCAGTCCACGGTCGATTACCAAGTCTGTCAGCTCAACAGAGCTCTCGATCAGTGCAATAACCGCCACTAACTCATCTCTGCCCTGCGCCAACGCCCCCCGACTGGTCAAGAGATCCCGCGTCGCGATGGCGAATCCTCGGGTTCGCTCTCTCATGACTACTCCGAATCCGCCTCCGCGAGGAACGACTCCACTAGTGGGTCTACCTCGCTGGCCGCAAGCTCGTGTGCCAAGATGCGAGTCGAAAGCTCGATCGCCATGCCCGCAAGATCACTTCGCAGCTCCAGGATGAGTCGAGATCGCTCGGCTGCCATCTGCAGTTGCGCCTGATCTCGCACGATTTGAGCTTCGCGCTGAGCCTCTGCAACTGCTTCTTGGCGCAGAGCTTCGCCGGTCGCCCGCGCGTCCTCGATGATGCGTTGCCCCTCTTCCCGGGCTCGACCAAGCTCCTCGCGACGCTCGGCGAGGAGCCGTTCCGCGTCACGACGCGCCGTTTCAGC
This sequence comes from Ferrimicrobium sp., assembly GCA_022690815.1. Lineage (NCBI taxonomy): Bacteria > Bacillati > Actinomycetota > Acidimicrobiia > Acidimicrobiales > Acidimicrobiaceae > Ferrimicrobium > Ferrimicrobium sp. Next base: position 68,392 of record JALCZJ010000007.1, on the reverse strand, counting down.
AGCCTCAAGATCGTCTCGGATCTTGTCACTGCGCTTGGCCATCATGGAGGCAACCGGTGGGAAGGCGAACTTCACCAACAGCACCAACAGGATGGCAAAGGAAATGACCGACCAGATAATCTCGCCAGTGGATGGAAGGATCGGGTTCGGGGATTGCGTTACTACTCCGAAAAGCACGGGCCGATACCTTAACCGGTGTACTTCAAGAGGACGAAGACGACGAATCCGATCAAGGCCAGCGCCTCAGCAAGGGCGAAGCCCAAGAAGGCGAGCGATCGAACCGGTCCAGCCGTCTCTGGCTGCCGCGCGATCGCCGAGATCGCCTGACCGAAGATAATACCAATACCAATACCAGGTCCGAGCGCCGCAAGACCGTAGGCCAGACCTGACCCAAGCTCTGCAAGACCCTTTCGTAGGTTGACATTTGCCGCAACTGCGATAATTGTCGCCATCATGCTATGCATTTAATCTGCTTTCCTCTCCATTCATAGAACTGTTACCAACGCGTATGGGTACAATCGCCCATGATAAACCCAGACAGACTCCTTAGTGCCCACCTCCCAAAGATTCGCCTAAGTAGACGGCGGTCAAGATGGTGAAGATAAAAGCCTGCAAAAACCCTACGAAAATCTCGTAACCGGTCAACACCACCAGGGTAGCCGCAGGCAACGGCAAAACGATCAAACCGATGCCACGAACAAAGAGTGCCTCCGAGATGACCGCGAAGGTGACCAAAAGAAGGTGGCCAGCCAACATATTGCCAAAAAGTCGAACCGCTAACGCAAAGGGCCGAACGATGAAGGTCGAGAGCAGTTCGATCGGGACAAGCAAGATCAGCAACGCTACCGGTACCCCACTCGGAACCAGGGCTGACTTAAAGTAGCGCCCGAAACCCTGCTTCTTGATACCGACGACAATAAAGGTGACATAGACGATCAGCGCCAAGGGAATCGTCACACTGGTGCGCGCCGTGGCCGGCATTTGGATAAACGGGATAACCTCAAAAAGGTTGTTGAACAGGATAAAGAAGAAAAGACCCGTCAACCAAGGGACCCACGCCAAGCCCTCCTGACCCATGACATCGATCACCACCGAGTTCGTGATGAAATCGACTGACGACTCCATGATGTTTTGGATACCACGAGGAACGAGCTGCTGACGCCGACCAGCGACAAAGAAAAGAATCAGTGTGATCGCAGCCGACAGCAGCGTCAAAATAGCGATCTTGTTGAACATGAAGGCCGTCGAACCAAAGGCGATCGGCTTCCAGTTCAATAGCTCCGCGATTGGCGGAAAGTTAATTCCGGCAAAGATCATCGAACCAACCTCCATGGGGCAAGACCATCATCGCCAAGACGACCCGACACCCGGCGTGCCTCGATAATCACCGCTGCCAGATGGCCGAGGATCACCACGAGTCCAAAGACCACAAGGTCCATCCAATGGGCATGAGCAACTGGTATCACCGCAGCCGTAAGGACACCGAGTCCAACCATCAGCGAAATGAAGGCGGCGGCCATGAGCCCGGTCATGCCGAACTTGGCTCCCTCCCGGAAGAACAACACCATGATCGCAAAGTTGACCGCCACCAGCGCCAACCCGTAGAGTGAGGACCAAAGTCCCCGATCTCCGGCGAGCGCCCACGAGATCGCGACGGCGACCGGGGCGACGATGAGCAACCGAACAAGAAAGCCCTTGGCGATACTCACCTCAGGCTGGATAGCTGCGCTTGACAACCTATTTCTTCCTCCTCAGCCAGGCATCCGCCTCGCGAACATCATCCGGAAGTTCGAGATCTGACTCCAAAAGGCGGGAAACCCCTCCGCGCTCAGGATTACGAGTTTTTACCGGGATCGGCGAGCTGTCGACCTCAGCCTTGGATCGGTAGTACATCGATAGGATAGAGCCCACAACCCCAAAAACGGCAATTCCAACACCCCATGCCCACGAATGTGTCCATTGACCAACTACAACCGCGATAACCAGCGACAAGACCATCGTCCCAAACGATTCGATCATTTTGGCGATCGCCTCACTAAAACTCGCTACCATGCCCCGAGCAACTGACCGGCTCTCCACGATGACCCTCTTCCGCCACAAACCCCAATCACTTTACCAGCTACCCGCCACTACAACGCCGTCCGAGGGGGAACCAGCAGAACTCATCGCAAAGCCTATTGCGGCAACCTCGTTCTCCTACTACGAATAACCTGCATCGCTCGCCCGCTCCGTGAATGCGTCCCCTTGAGATCTGGATGAAACAAGGTATACAGGAGCACGCCAACGGCGGCAACAGCGATCGGAAGTTCGAACCCGAGGCCACCGACATAGGTTGGCAACAGCGCAAACGCCGAGAGGATCGCAGTCCAGGCCCAGAGAATCGCCACCGCCCTTCTTGGCCCATGCCCCATCTCCATGAGCCGATGATGCAGATGCTTTTTGTCTGGCGTTGCGAAGCTCACACGGTGCGCCGTTCGCCGCAAGACTGAGAACACCAAATCAGCCATCGGAACACCAAGAATCACGAATGGGATCACCAGTGGTGCGAAGAAGAAAAAGGTCTGATCGGAGACGTTGGCGGTTCGGCCCCCCACCACCGAGGTGCTCGCCGCCAACAACAGCCCCAACAGCATGGCTCCGGTGTCACCCATAAAGATCTTGGCGGGATTCCAGTTGTGTGGCAAGAAGCCGACACAGACCCCAAGGATCCCGAAGGCGATGAGTGGGCCAATCGAAGAGCTCGGGAGCTGCCCCAGCGCCTCGAGCCGCAGGGAGTACAGACCAAAAGCCAAGGAGGCGATCGCGACGATACCCGAAGCCAAGCCATCCAATCCGTCGATGAGGTTGATGGCATTCTCCATGGCGATCACCCAGATGGCTGTCAGCAGTGGGGTTAACGAATTGGAGAGAACAACGATGCCCGCGAACGGCACTTTGAACCAAAACATCGTGACACCGAAGATCCACAACAGTGAAGCCGAAAGCACCTGTCCGGCAACTTTGGCAGGCGCCGAGAGGTTCCAGACGTCGTCGATCACGCCGATGGCTGTGATCGCTATCGCCGCAAATAGCACACCCGTCGGCTCTGATGAGTCGGTAAACACTGGCCGAAACGCATGCAACAAACGACCAGCGCCCATCGCTGCTCCGAACCCGACCAGCATACCAATCCCGCCGAGCGTCGGAGTTGGCTTGAGATGGGCCATTCGGCCCCCGGGTTGGACAACCTGGTTGGTTCGAAAGGCAACCTTGCGAACAATCGGGACAACCAAGAACGTCACAATCGCAGCGACGGCGGTTACGACGATGTATTGCACGCTACCGCTCTGAGGGTGGAGGGAACGATCGGCAAAGATCGGCTACCTCGCGACGCACCTCCTCACAGGTGGCGTCATCTTTCGTGCGCAAGACTCTTGAAATTAGCGATGCAACCGTCTTCATCTGAACCGGTGTCATTCCAGTCGTCGTCATCGCCGCGGTGCCAAGGCGTAGCCCACTGGTGACAAACGGAGAACGGGGATCAAACGGTATCTGATTGCGATTACAGGTAATGCCGCTGCGATCGAGCCGGTCTTGCGCGCCACGGCCGTCGAGTTCGGGATCGAAGTCGCGGAGATCAAGCAGTAGAAGATGCACATCCGTGCCCCCGGAGACGATGCGAAATCCCTCGCCAGCGAGGGCATCCGCGAGCGTCCGTGCATTCTCTACCACCCGTCGTCCATAGTCGGCAAAGGCTGGATCGAGTGCTTCGCCAAAGGCTACCGCCTTAGCAGCGATCGCGTGCTCGAGTGGGCCCCCCTGAAGCCCGGGAAAGACAGCTTTGTCGAGACGCTTCCCAAGATCCTCATGGGCGACGATCGCAGCTCCGCGGGGGCCCCGCAGCGTTTTGTGCGTCGTAAAGGTCACCACATCCGCACCACGAGCACCAGTAGCGGTGAATAACGGGTTGGGGTAGACGCCGGCCGCAATCAAACCAGCAACATGGGCTGCATCGAAGAGGACGAGGGCACCGATCTCGTCAGCGATCTCTCTGATGGGGTCGATCTCGATGATTCTCGAGTAGGCGGTAGCCCCAACGACGATCAAGGAGGGTCGCTGTTCCCTGGCCAATTGGCGCATCTGGTCGAGGTCAAGCCACTCTCGGTTCGGGTCCGACTCCCGAACCCCGTAGGAGACAAAATCATAGATCTGTCCTGAGAAGTTGACTGGCGACCCATGGGTTAGGTGTCCACCTTGGTCCAATCGCATCGCAAGCACCCGGCCTTGAGGCTCAAGGAGTGCAAGATAGGCTGCCGCATTGGCATTGGCGCCCGCATGCGGCTGGACGTTGGCATAGGGGGCACCAAAGAGCTGTTTGCATCGGTCAATCGCGAGGGTCTCCACCTGGTCGACGATCTGGTTGCCTCCGTAGTAACGCCGGCTTGGATAGCCCTCCGCATACTTGTTGGTCAACACCGAGGCTGTCGCCTCCATCACGGCCCGGGAGGTAAAGTTCTCAGACGCGATCAACTGAAGGGTGGTGCGCTGACGCTCCTCCTCCTCGTTGATGAGCCGTGCCACGTCAGGATCCTGGTGCCCGAGCCACTCAAAAGAACTCAACGGGGTGCCCCCTTTCGAACCGTGAACCCCACCCATCGCGAGGTCGATACAACCGAGTGTAGGGGCATCCTCATTGAAAGCTTGCGAGCTCGCCTCGCGACCCAGGATCTCTCATGCCAAATCCAACAAAACACGTCGTGGCCGTCGGTCGTCGCCAACCCTCATGACTGAGCATGGGTGCACTCCAGTTGGGGCAAGCAGTGACGAACCTCGGCGCAAGGTAGGGCCCCGTGGCGAAGGACCTGTGGAGGGTCGACACTCAGATCGATCACCGTGGAGGCGACAGCCCCCGACGCAGCACGATCCAGAGCCAGGGTCAGCCATGGATGCAGGTCGTTATCGTCTCCAAGCAAACCGGCAATCACCTCGGTTACCTCGCTGGGTGTTGGCTGTCCATGGAGATTCGCCGAGGATGCGGCGAGCGGAAGATCAAAGCACAGGGCCCGCAGCCATGCAGGCGCTGGAACACGCAGGGCTACGGTACCGATCCCAGGGTTGACGCTCTCGCCAAGGGAGCGATCGACATCGATAACCACCGACAATGGGCCTGGCCATAGCTGAGCAATCCTTGCAAATAGCGGCCGCCGATCCTCGTCTACCAAAGAAGTCGCCGTTTCGACGCTGTCAATCAGTACCGGCGGAGGCGTCGAACTTGCCCGCTGCTTGATCGTGGCGATCTGGGCCACTGACGCTGGATTCCGTGCATCGGCAAGCAGGCCGAAGACGGTATCCGTTGGGCTGATGACGCCATGGCCGTCCTGGAGCTCGGCGCGTGCCAACTCGATCGCTTGGGCATCATCACACTCACAACTCCGACCGGTCCGCAGATCGAAAACTCTCATGAATACCCCCGTTCGTGACGCCAACGTGCAATGACAAAGCGATCTCGACCCGCCAGGTCCTGGTGAACAACGACCTCACAGAAGCCGGCGTCTCTGGCAAGTCGGGAAACATCATTCGCCTGTGAGGCCCCGATCTCGAGGGCGAGAACGCCTCCGCTGGGTGAGAGATGATGACCGACATCGGTGAAGATGGCCTCGTAGCACTCAAGACCTGTTGGACCCGCCACCAGGGCTTGGCAGGGTTCGAATGCTCGCACCACCGATGGGAGGTGGACCCACTCAGCCTCGGTAACGTAGGGAGGATTTGAGCAAATGACATCGAAGCGTTCATCATCGGCGAGTGCCTCCCACCATGAGCCTCGCCGCAATTCGACGACCTGTTCAAGACCGAGTCTTACCAAATTCTCGCTCGCGAGTTCGAGCGCAGCCTCAGAGCAATCCGTCGCAACGACTACACCTGGCTCACACTCCGTCGCGATCGCAGCGGCGATGGCACCGGTGCCGGTGCCAAGCTCTAGGACTCGCGACTCGCGCTGATGTCTTAACTCGGTCGCGATCAAGTCAACAAGCAACTCAGTCTCGGGTCGCGGGATGAGCCCCCTCGGGTCTACCCGCAGCTCCAACCACCGAAACTGCCACGTGCCCAGGACGTATTGCAACGGCTCGCCCTGGGCGAGCCTCCGGCGATAGTCGGCGAGCATCGCGCTCCTTCGCTCTGCGTCGTCGATACCTTGTTGGTCGAGCGCTTGTTGAAGCCATCGATCGAGGATCTTCGGATTCACCGATCCAGCCTCTGGGGCGAGTCTTCCCGTCTCAGCGATCATCTTGATCGAGGAGCTGCCTGGCGCGCTCATCTTGGATCAGTGCATCGGATATCTCAACGAGATCACCCATCAGAATCTGGTCAAGTCGATAGAGCGTCAGCTTGATTCTGTGGTCGGTGACTCGATTTTCCTTGAAGTTATAGGTGCGAATCTTCTCGGATCGACCACCGCCACCGACTTGGGACTTGCGTGTTCGCGAGAGCTCCTCATTTACTCGGTCCTGCTCAGCCTTCAAAAGGCGCGCCCGCAACACTTGGAGGGCCTTCGCCCGGTTCTGGATCTGGCTCTTTTCATCCTGCATGGCCACAACGATCCCTGTTGGGATGTGGGTAATTCTTACCGCCGAATCGGTGGTATTGACCGATTGCCCACCAGGACCCGTCGATCGATAGACATCGATACGAAGATCGTTGGGATCTATCTGGACCTCAACCTCGTCAGCCTCGGGCAGGACGGTGACGGTCGCAGACGAGGTATGGACGCGCCCCTGGGTCTCGGTTACGGGGACACGTTGGACCCGATGTGGCCCGGCCTCATGCTTGAGACGCCGCCAGGCATCGTCTCCTTTGACGAGCAGCGACGCGAAATTATAGCCACCAAGATCAGAAGGATCCGCGGCCAGCATCTCGACGCGCCAGCCCATCCGGTCGCCATAACGCTGATACATCTCGGTTAAATCCTTGGCAAAAAGATTGGCCTCTTCCCCCCCCTCTGCACCTCGAATCTCGAGGATGACGTTACGACCGTCATTGGGATCCTGAGGCAGGAGGAGCACCTCTAGCTCCTCAGATTTTGTGGCCAACGACGCTTCGAAGCCGGCAATCTCATTCGCCCATGCGGTTCGTTCCTCAGGCGACGAAGCCTGGAAGAGTTCCGTCGCTACCGCAAGGTCTCCGCGCAGCTCCTCAATCTCGCGTAACGTCGCGACAATCTCCTCCAACACCTTGTGTCGGCGAGCCACCTCACGAGCGCGATGTTGATCCTGGAACAACTTCGGATCCGACATCTCCTCAACACTTCGCTGGTACTCTAGTTCAAATTTTGCCAGACGCTCATCAGCCACCGGTTAGCTCCTTGACCTCGATCGAATACGGCATACCAACCAGCCTAGCCAGCTCATGAAAGACCGTCATTGGCTCCTGGTCCAGCAGGTAGACAACACCATTCGACTCCCCAACGAGTGGGGCGAAGGCCGCCATCTCGACAATCAACCAAAGATCAAGAGCGCTACCAAAGCCGATCAAGCGATCCTGTTCAGATGCGTAGGCTCGAGCACGACCCTCGCCAACCTCGCCAAACTCCAGCGACCCCAACGCTCGTCCTTCACCTTGAAGCAGCGACCGCAAAAGCCTACCTACCGCGACCCTTGAAAAATCATACCGGCCACTGCGGCTTGTACGCGAAGCAACGAGTGTTTGGAGAACTTGGCGTGCGAATAGGTGGAGCTCGCGTCGCGTCATCGCCGACTCACGGGCCATCGCCTGATCACGACGGTCGATCCCTACCGTCAGCGTATCGCCGACCATACCCACCACCGGAATGCCGAGATATTCGCTAAAGACCGAACCTCGATAGAACGCATAGTCAGGCACACAGATCCCGTCATAGACCTCAGCCACCACCGCTTGGAGCTCGGATGGAACCGGCCCAGGAGTCAAAGCCTCACTCCGGCTCGATGCGGCGAATAGGCGTAGCCCCTGAGGCTGAAGCTGCCAGATCTCGATTGTTGGGCTTGCGTGGGCAAAGACCACGTTGAGCTCGGGGACTTGGATGAGAACGTTCGCCTGCCCCAGGCCTAAACGCATCGGCCAAACAACCGTCAACGGATTGGCGTGATCGATTCTACGCAGCGCGATAACCTGGCCGAGGATCTCGGTCATGGGGCCGTGTTGGTCCCCGATGACCGGGTTCGGCCAGGTGAACAACCCGCGAGCCCCACGAGCAACCCTCCAGGTATCACGAGGGGAGGCCAGGATCTCAAGTGGGCCAACCTCGCGTTCGAGAACACCTGCTATCGATGAATCATCCACCGACAATGCCCAGAGGGATCGTGAGTGCGAACTCAGCAGGACCTGCTATTGTTCCTGTGCTCGGCTCTTCGAACGATCGCCGTACCGACGCTGGAAGCGCTCAACACGGCCACCAGTATCGACAAGCTTCTGTCGACCGGTGTAAAACGGATGGCACTCGTTACACAACTCGATGTGGAGATCCGATTTCGTAGAACGGGTCACAAAGGTGTTCCCGCACGAGCAGTGCACGGTAGCCATTACGTAATCTGGATGGATGTCGCTCTTCATACTGTATCTTGTCCTTCTTCCTTCTCCTACAACACACTGAACCTGACGACTCAGCTCAACTGCCCACAACAGCCCGGTTGGCTGCCATCAAGGGCCGTGACCCATACCTCATCGAAGGGCGAATCCGCCACGACACCCTCTAACGACCCGCTGCGTTGTGCCACGAACCGGTCTCCGAAAGCCAACTGACGGCCACCAAGGAATCGGTTGACGCAAGATCTTCACCAAGGGCCTGCACCACAATCCGCGCCGACACCAAAGGGACAGCACCCACGGCTCAACCCACGTGCATCAAGTATAGCTGCATGCACAGCACATCGATGACTCAATGTCTCTAGCCTACGGCCGCGCATCTTCAAGTGGCGCGACCACCGCACGCATGATATAAGCCACTGTCTGGCGGACGGGGTCAATCTCTTGTAGGCCGACCCAGGCGTAGCCGTCTCGGCGCTGCGACGAATCGGGTCGAGGCGAGGCGACCTACATCCCAGAACTTCGCGCGATTTCTGCCAGAAACTCTCCGTTTGAGCGAGTGGAGCGCACTTTGTCGAGCAGTAGTTCAAGCCCAGCAGCAGCGGTACCGTCTTGCGTAATAGCGTTAAGCACCCTTCGAAGCTTCCAAATCTGATTGAGATGGTCTCGGGAGAAGAGCAACTCTTCATGGCGTGTCGAGGAGCCATTCACATCGACGGCCGGGTAGAGGCGACGCTCCGACAAGCGACGATCGAGCTTGAGCTCCATATTACCGGTGCCCTTGACCTCTTCAAAGATCACCTCGTCCATCTTGGATCCATTCTCAACCAAGGCGGTCGCCAAGATCGTAAGGGATCCCCCCTCTTCGATGTTGCGAGCGGCCCCGAAGAACTTCTTGGGAGGGTAGAGTGCCCCGGAGTCGATACCGCCGGACATGATCCTTCCGCTCGCTGGTTGCGCAAGGTTATAGGCTCGCGCAAGACGCGTGATGCCATCAAGGATGACGACGACATCAAGGCCGAGTTCAACCATCCTCTTTGCGCGCTCGATGGTCAGCTCCGCCACCTGCGTATGCTCCTCAGCCGGCCGATCAAACGTCGATGCGATGACCTCCCCTTTGACCGATCGGCGAAAATCCGTCACCTCTTCAGGTCGCTCATCCACTAAGAGCACGATCAGCGCGACGTCTGGATTATTACGCTCAATGGCATTGGCAATCTCTTTCATGATCGTCGTCTTTCCAGCCTTCGGCGGGGAGACGATGAGTCCGCGTTGTCCCTTCCCAATGGGAGCGATCAAATCGATAATACGTGGCGTAATGTTGGTCGGATCAGCACTGGTTTCTAGGGTGAGACGTTCATTCGGGAAAAGCGGGGTCAGATCTTCGAACCTCCGTCGCCCCTTGGCCGCCTCTGGATCAAGCCCGGACACGGTATCGACGCGGGCAAGCGCTGGATACTTCTCGGTCGAGCTGGCTGGCCGGGCGGCACCGACCACGATATCGCCGCGTCGCAGACTCATCCGTCTGGCAATCGCCGCCGGAACATAGACATCTTCCTTCGAAGAAAGATATCCCTTCGTGCGAAGAAAACCATATCCGTCGTCACGCAGATCGAGAACACCCTCGACGGTCGTGAGTTCGACCGATGGCTGATTATCAGATCCTTCTGGTCGATCAACCCTGTCTTTACCTCGTCGATTCCGTCTGGATCGCCGAGACCCATTATCTTCACCCCTGGCAAGCACCGCGGACTGCGATTCTTCAGCTTGGGATCCATTGGAACGTTCCCCCGGGTTGACCGTAATCGGCGGAATCAACGTCGCGAGACCGCCACGACCATCATTTCGGCGCGTGTCCGACGACCCCGCCTTTGCATGACCCTCGCTGGACTCGGGTCCAGTCGTGGGATCCGATGAACCTGTGGAGCGACGCGAATGCGTCTGGGCGCCATTCTCGTTCATCGAACGCTCTCCAACGCCTGCCTCAGACGAACTTCCACTTAAGCGCTGATGGTCATCAACCAAGGTCCCATTCGATCGCGCGAATGATAGTTGGGCTGTCGCTGAGCGCTCCTCCCCTCGTCGCAGGGAAGTCTGTTCAGCAGAGCCCACGCCCCCTGTGTTGTTACTCGGTGTGTCATTGCTCGGCTCGCCACTCGTGCGTGGGCTGTTGCTTTGTGGGCCACTATCCGGTGTGTGATCACCGTGGGGCACCGCACCCTTGGCCTCGATCATCGCCACCAAGTCGGCCTTACGCAACCGGGCCGACACCTTGAGATCGAGCTGACGCGCCAGTCCCATCAGTGTCTCTTTATCCAGCGCTTCGAGCGTACCAGACGATGCATCCATAAGTTTTTCCCTTCTTTGCCAAGAACCTTGGCGGATTCAGCAACAGAGATTCGTTGGGGGTTGATCTCGATCGTTACAGACCAATAGCCTCTGCCACTTCTTTCATTGACGTGTCCACTACCTTAGGAACCTGCACCTGGGACACCGCAGTATCTGGATCCTTCAGACCGTTCCCAGTCAACACACACACGACCGATGATCCAGGAACAACCGGGGTTTTGAGAAGTCCAGCCACCGAGGCTGCTGAGGCTGGTTCACAGAATACTGCCTCGTCTCTGGCTAAAAGTATATAGGCCCGCAAGATCTCTTCGTCGGTTACCGCCATAATTGCCCCACCTGACTCATCGCGCGCGCGCAACGCGAGTTTCCAGCTGGCTGGGTTACCAATCCGGATTGCCGTCGCTATCGTCTCCGGCTCAGCAACGATCGCATCGTTGACAATCGGAGCCGCTCCCGCGGCTTGAACGCCGAACATCCTAGGCAATCGCTCGATCACCTGAGCCTCGTGATATTGCTGATAGCCCATCCAGTACGCGCTGATATTTCCAGCATTACCAACGGGGATGAATTGGGCATCCGGCGCATATCCGAGCTCATCAACAATCTCAAAGGCGCCGGTTTTTTGCCCTTGCAGTCGATAGGGGTTGATCGAGTTCACGACCGTCAATGGATGAGACTGGGCCAACTCGCGAACCAGACGAAGTCCTTCATCAAAGTTGCCGTTGATCTGAATCACCTGCGCCCCATACACCAGCGCCTGCGCAAGTTTTCCGAGCGCGATGTGGCCCGAAGGAATCAGCACAACTGCCTTGATCCCAGCCGCCGCCGCATACGCTGCCGCACTTGCCGAAGTATTCCCCGTCGATGCACAGATGATGGTCGTGCTCCCCTCGTCGAGGGCTTTGGAGACCGCCATCGTCATGCCACGATCCTTGAACGATCCCGTGGGGTTGAAGCCCTCAAGTTTGAGATAGACGTTGGCTCCTACTCGCTCTGACAGCCTGGGGGCAAATCTAAGCGGCGTACCCCCTTCACCGAGGCTTACAACGTGAACCGACTCGTCAATCTCAAGCCATGATCGATAGCGATCAATCACCCCTGGCCATGGATCCTTCTTCATCAATTGTCTCCTCGTTACTCTAAGACTCGCAAGACGCTGTGCAATCGCTTGATGACTGAAAGGTCGGTGAGTTGGGCCATGGTTGCACGAATCGACGAAAGACGGGTCCGATGCGTTAGGAAAACCAAATGAGCGAGCTCGCCGTCGAGTTCGTCTTGCTCCATGCGGGCTATCGAGACATCATTGTGCCCAAAAACCTCGCTCACCTGCGATAACACTCCAGGCGCATCGATCACATCGACCGAGAGCACAAACACCCCGTCGATGGCGACGTCCTCGACGAAGCGCGTGCCTTCTACGATTCGCATCGGAGCACGGGTCGCATTCCGCAGATTTTTGACAGCGTCGATCACATCTGCCAGCACCGCCGAGGCGGTCGGCCGCCCACCAGCACCTGGGCCAGAAAACATCAACTGGCCAACGGCTGAACCCTCCACGAAAACCGCATTGAAGGAGCCGCGCACACTTGCGAGCGGATGGGTGGACATCACAATGGCCGGGAACACCTCGACCTGCACCGGAGCGTCCGGGCGATCAAGGCTCCGCTCCGCCTGGGCCAGGAGCTTTATCACGCCTCCGCTCCGTCGTGCAAAGTCAAAATCCGCCGGCGTCACCCCCCAGATGCCATCAACCCGAACATCTGCCGCGCTGACGTAGCTGCCAAAGGCGATACTTGCAATGATTGCAAGTTTTGAGGCGGCATCACGACCCGAGAGATCGCCGTTCGGGTCAGCCTCTGCATACCCCAATCGTTGCGCATCCGCGAGGGCTGTCTCGAGCGAGATATGCTCCTCCTGCATCTGTGTAAGGATGTAGTTCGTCGTGCCATTGACGATGCCCACGATGCGCGAGAGGCGTTCACCAAAGAGCGAAACCCGCAACGCGCGAATGAGCGGAATGCCCCCAGCCACCGCTGCCTCGAAGAAAATATCCCGATTCACGGCAGCAGCCGCCAACTCGAGCTCGGGAAAGTGCATGCTGAGAATCTCTTTGTTTGCGGTCACCACTGACTTACGACCAGCCAGCGTCGCCTTAATAGCTCCGAGGGCAAACTCCCCCGGCCCAAGGAGCTCTACAACCAGTTCGATCTCCGGGTCGTCGATCACTTCAGCGAGCTGCGTCGTGAACAGATGACTTGGAACGTCAACTGATCGTGGCTTATCGGGATCGCGAATCAGAATGTGACCGATCTCGAGTGGTTCTCCTAGCAGCTGGGCGAGACGCTCACCATCATCGTCAAGCAGCTGGACAAGCGCACTCCCCACCGTTCCACATCCCAAGAGGCCGATCTTCATGCGCCCTCCTCGAGACGGAAGAGGTCATCAAGCGTCTCACGACGTACGATAACGTGGGCATTGCCATCACGGACGAGAACCACAGCTGGGCGCAGCAGCCGATTGTAGTTCGATCCCATGGCATAACCGTAGGCACCGGTGACCGGTGTCATCACCAACTCACCCACCTGCAGATCTGCCGGCAACCGTGCCTCCCGCACAAGGACATCGCCGGATTCACAATGCTTGCCAACGAGGGCGACGGTGGTCTCATGGGGCGCAAAGAGGCGCGTCGGAGCAAACGCCTCATACCCACTGCCATAGAGGACCGGTCTCGGGTTATCGCTCATCCCACCATCTACGGCAACATAGGTCCGAACCCCAGGGATCTCCTTGATGACGCCAACGGTGTAGACGGTCACTGCACCGGTAGCAACGATGGCACGACCCGGCTCGACGAAGATATGGTCTTCACGCATTCCATGCGCACTGAGGGCCTCGCGCAGCCATGCTGTCCATGTCCCGATGGACGGGACATGTTCGTCACGCAGATATCCAACCCCGAAGCCTCCACCGACACAAAGCTCATCAAGGCCGGCCTCACGGGTCAGCTTAGCCATGATGGCTACTGCTTCACGAAACGATTCGAGGGCGAAAACTTGTGAGCCAATGTGACAGTGAAGCCCAACAAGCGAGAGGTGCGAGCTGGCGGCGATCCTGGCAATCGCCCGATTGGCATCACCGTTGGCAAGGTTGAAGCCGAACTTTGAATCCTGTTGCCCGGTACGGACGTAAGCATGGGTGTGAGCCTCGACACCAGGCGTCACTCGGAGCCAGATCCGAGTATCTTCCCCGCCGCCGAGGCGGTCGAGTCGGTCGATCTCGTCAAATGAGTCGACAACAATCCTCCCCACCCGCACCTCAAGTGCAACGCGCAACTCTTCGATTGATTTATTGTTGCCATGCAAAACGATCTTCGCCGGCGTGACTCCCCCGCGTAAACCCGCCTGCAGTTCGCCAAGGGATGCGGCGTCCCAGAGCAAACCTTCTTCCGCGACGAGCCTCGCCATCGCGACCGCAGGGAAAGCTTTGGATGCATAGATCACCTGTCCTCGTCCAAAACCCTGCACCGCCTCTTGCATTCGAGCCCGAAGATGGACTTCGTCGTAGACGAAAACTGGACTACCAAAGCGCCCAACGATCTCCGAGATCTTGACACCACCGATGATGAGCTCACCCGCTGGATCGACTCTGGACGTACACGGCGCCAGATGCAACGGCAACACCCCTAAGTCGGCCACTCACATCTCCTCAAGAGGCGTGACTCCAACGAGGTGCAACGCTGTAGCGAGCGCCACCTGAGTTGCACGTGCCAGCGTCAGCCTGGCCGTCCGTTCGACCGCCGGAGCGTTCAATACAGGGCAATCGTGATAGAAACCATGAAAGTCAGATGCCGCGCTCATTAGCCAACCGACCACCTTGTGTGGTGCACGCTCGGAAGCGGCGCGCGCAATCACGGGACCCAGCCGTAGAAGATTCTTCATCAGCGCGATCTCTCGCGGGTGTATGCACGTCGCAAGCGACTCAACGGGTGCTGATTCCAGAGGAACGCCCTGCTGAACAGCGTTGCGCAGCAATGCAGAGATTCGCGCGTGCGCATACTGGATATAAAACACCGGATTTTCCATTGATTGCGCCTTTGCCTGCGCGAGATCGATCTGGGACGCACGATCGATGGAACTCGAGAGGATCAAAAGGCGCGTGGCGTCTCGCCCCAGTTCGCCAATGAGCCAGTCGAGTGGAATGGCCGTTCCAGCCCTCTTTGAGAACTTGACCGCCTGGCCTTGCTCAAGGAGGGATACCATCTGTCCAAGCTTGATCTCAAGGCGTCCCTCATCGATCCCCAATGCACGAATAGCCGCCATCATCGACGCCACCTGACCGTGATGATCAGCACCGAGGACGTCAATAACCTGGGAAAACCCCCGAACCACAAGCTTGTTGTAGTGATAGGCAATATCGCCAGCCAAGTAGGTGAAGTCGCCATTCGATTTGCGCATGACCCGGTCGCGGTTATCACCATAACGCTCAGACGCAAACCAAAGCGCACCGTCACTTTCGTAGATGGCACCGTTCGACTGGAGCCGCTCAACCACTTCGGCGACGGCGCCAGACTCCTCGATGGAGGCCTGCGAGAACCAGCTATCCATCTCAATCCCGAGCTCGGCAAGGGTGGTGCGAATCAACTCCAAAATGATAGGCACCGCCCAGTTGCCGGCCTCGACAACATCATCTGCACCTTGGTATTGCGCCGCAAGCTCCGATATGTAGGCTCCCTGATAACCACCTTCGGGCACCTCGGTACCCGCTCGCACGGCAAGTATCGAAGCACCGAGCTGGCGTATTTGGCCACCCGTGTCGTTGACGTAGTACTCCCTCGTGACGCGATAGTTCACGAACGCTAAAATCCGACTCAAGGCGTCCCCGTACGTTGCCAACCAGCCATTGCCGACATGAAGTGGTCCAGTCGGGTTGGCCGAGACAAACTCGACCTGCAGCGTCGATCCATGGCCAAGGTCTGATCGCAAGTATTGGTCTGGGTCATCGAGCAGCGCAAGGACTTCACCAGCCAAGGCACCAGGTGCGATCCAGATGTTCAAGAAACCCGGACCGGCAACCTCGACGCGGTCGATCATCACATGCTTGTGCAAATGCAAAGAGAGCTGCTCTGCCACGTCACGCGGGCGTTGACTCAGCGCCTTGGCCAAAACCAACGCCGCATTTGAGGCATAATCGCCATGCTCGGCCACCGAGGGCTCATCGACGCCTACGGCCTCCGCCAAGGATGGGTCGAGGCGCAACTCCTCGAACAGTTCTGTTGCAGTGGAGGTCACCAACGCTAAAAGCCGGTCTGCGATCGCCACTGCACACTCCTTTGGTTCAGTTGTTGTCCAATTATCAGAATAGGGATCCCGAAGGACGAAGAGCTTGCCAGAAAGCATATCAGCGCCATCGGCACCCGCCCCGCACTGGGCACCTTCTTCTCGTCAGGAGCACTAGACTCCCTTTCACTCCCGTGAGCCCCCGTAGCTCAGGGGATAGAGCACCGGCCTCCGGAGCCGGGTGCGTAGGTTCGAATCCTACCGGGGGCGCTTCCTGCAACAAGCAAGCTATCGCTCATGCCGACCACTTCTTCCGTGACGCCACTCTTACCCAACGGTGGTGCACCGTCAACAATCAAGTGCTCTGACGCACCACTAATGGATTTCGAGTCTCCACAAGACCGACCAAGGGATTAATTTGGTCAAACCAGAACGTTATAGGAATAATCGTCTGCTCGGACAAGCTAGCGTGAGCTAGGTGAACGCTGGCGCGGTTTTGGCACGACCTTGTGCCGAAGCCAGAAGGTAAGGCCGCGATATTTTCTCATTGGAGGTGAGATGCCATCAGCCATCGAGGTACAGAACCTGCGCAAAACCTTCAAGGGGGGGGTGACGGCGCTTGACGATGTAAGTTTCTCGGTCGAGACGGGTACGGTGTTTGGTCTGCTAGGACCGAACGGAGCCGGGAAGACCACGATCGTGAGGATACTGACGACAATCCTCCCGCCCGACTCGGGACTGGCAACCATCATGGGCATTGACGTCACAAAGTCCCCGCAACGCGCACGTGAGCTTCTAGGTCTCGCGGGACAGGCTGCGGCCGTGGACGAGCGCCTCACCGGTGAAGAGAACCTCTTCATGATCGGGAGACTCAACCATCTGGCCAAGCGAGCTGCTCGCGAGCGCAGTGATGAGCTCCTCCATGACTTTGGCCTTGAATATGCTGCCAAACGGGTGTTGAGCACCTACTCCGGGGGCATGCGAAGACGGCTGGACCTCGCCGCCGCACTCGTAGCCCAGCCACCGGTACTGTTCCTCGACGAACCAACGACTGGGCTCGATCCCAAAAGCCGCAACGATCTGTGGGAGATCATTGAAAAACTCTTGGCGGACGGAACGACGGTACTTTTAACGACTCAGTATCTGGAGGAAGCAGATCGGCTTGCCTCACGAATAGCCGTCGTCGACCATGGCCGGGTTATCGCCAAAGGCACGCCAGACGAGCTCAAAGCCAGTTTTGGTGCCACGGTTTTGGAACTCTCGTTCGACGATGAGGAGCTCGCGATTCGAGCGCAAGCAGTGGTTACAACTTTGGCATCAGCGCCGATCCAACAGATGGAAAACCGCCTTGAGCTACCAGTTTCCGACGGTGCGGCCTCGACTGCCCTCGTGCTCGAACGACTTTTGAGTGAGAAGATCAATCCGACGAAGATTAACCTCCGCGAACCAAGTCTCGATGACGTTTTCTTGGCGCTGACCGATCAACCCACTACGACGGACCTAGAGGAGGGCTAGAACTATGGCAACCATCCAAATCGCAACCGAGCAACACTCCAAGTTCTACTGGATGATCGCGGACGCGCTGACGATCACGAAACGCAACCTACTCAACTACGTTCGCATCCCTCAGTCGCTGGTGTTTTCCACGATTCAACCGGTCATGTTCGTACTCCTATTTCGCTACGTCTTCGGCGGAGCGATCGGTTCGGAGACATCAAGACTCGGGCTGAGCTATGTCAACTACTTGATGCCAGGGATCTTTATTCAAACCATCGCCTTCGGCTCTGTGCAGACCGGGGTTGGCCTCGCGGAAGACCTCCAAAAGGGGCTTATCGAGCGCTTTCATGCCCTACCGATGTCCCGTTCGGCGGTACTCGCAGGTAGAACGCTCGCAGACCTCATCCGCAACCTGGTGGTGATCGTTATTATGATCGTGGTCGGCTTCTTGGTCGGCTTTCGCATCGGCACCAACGTCGGAGAGTTCCTCGCTGGAATTGGCATCGCTCTCTTGTTCGCCTACGCACTGTCATGGTTCTTCGCCCTGATCGGGCTAGCAGCGCCCAACAGCGAGACAGCTCAGGTCATGGCGTTCCCTCTGCTCTTCCCCTTGACCTTTGCCTCATCCGCCTTCGTGCCAGTTCAGACCATGCCATCATGGCTGCGAGGGTTCGCAAATCATCAGCCACTCAGTGTCGCCGTCAATGCCGCCAGAAGCCTTATGGACGGCCCGATTGCGGCTCACGCAGCCAACTCTACTACCGAGAGCCTCGCTGTGACGGCCATCATCTGGTGCATCGGCTTGTTGATCATCATGATCCCGTTGTCGGTGAATATCTACCGCAAACGCGTCTGAGTGCCAAGCCGAGTGACCACAGCAGACCGTGCCACCTCCCGATCGTCGAGATACACGACCGCTGACCCCACACGGAGGCTCTGCTCATGACCCCGGCCGACGATCAGAACCGTATCGCCCACACCAGCTTCATCGATGGCGAGCGTAATGGCTCGACGTCGGTCTAGTTCAACCACCATTCGCGGGGTGGCAACGTCCAACGTACCAGCGAGGAGCTGAGCGACGATCTCTGCCGGCTCCTCATCTCCAGGATTATCGGCGGTCAAGATCGCGAGATCGCTCATCGCGGCCGCTCGCCCCAACTCCGGGCGCTTCAACCGATCGCGGCGACCACGAGCTCCCGCCACGAGAATGACTCTACCGCTCGGTGATTGCAAACGCACCGTCTCGATCAGCGACCGGATGGCATCAGGGGTATGGGCATAATCAACGACGACCCGAAAATCCTGGCCAAGCATGATGGACTCAAACCGCCCTGCAACCGAGTGACAATGTTCGATACCAGCAAAGACTTCATCACGATCGATTCCGAGCACGAAGCCAACAGCAGCAGCAGCAGCGCCATTGTAGGCGTTGTGGGCGCCCAAGATAGGAACCGTCAGCTCAGCAGTGTGGCCCGCGTGCGCCAGTCGAAACCGAGTCCCCGCCTCGACCAACTCGATATGACTCACAACAAAATCGTTCTCAGGGCCAGGCCCGTAAGTCACGTGATCAACAGAGACCTGACTCGCCAGGCGTCGACCCCACTCAGTGTCGGTACCGATGACGGCGGTGTTGGTCAGTGTTGGCACGAAGAGTCGCGCCTTCGTGTAGAAGTATTGTTCCATGGTGCCGTGATAGTCGAGATGCTCCGGCGAAAGATTGGTAAATACCGCCACCTCAAAGTGCATGGAATCGATCCGGTGTTGATCGATGCCATGTGACGAGACCTCCATCACGACCGACTGGGTGCCGTCACGGAGCATGTCAGCAAGGAGACGATGTAAATCAGGGGCCTCAGGTGTCGTATAGATGCTCGGTCGATTAAGTCCGGCAAACCTCGACTCGATCGTGCCGATCAGCCCAACGTTACGCTCGGACCGGTTCAGGACCGATTCGACGAGGTACGAGGTTGTTGTCTTACCATTCGTACCGGTGATACCTACGACTTCAAGTTGCTTCGATGGGTCCCCGAAGAAGTAGCTTGCCACTCGCCCGATGGCATGACGGACCGAGGGCACGACCAACTGGGGCACGTCAACACCGACAGGATGAGCCACCATGACAGCCGCCGCGCCCGCTGACACGGCATCGTCGATAAAGGTATGGCCATCGAATCGCGTCCCCCTGGTAGCGCAAAACAGTGAACCCGGTCGCACATCCCGAGAGTCAAGCGTCAGATCCTCAAGCGCAACTGAATCCCCGATCAGCTCGGCCGAAGGCAGCAGCTGTGCCAGCTCACCTAATCGAGGCAACGATATCGTCCCGCCGAAATGCCATGACTCATGAGATGCTAGGCTAGCAGCCACAACGGTCAATGGAATCGCGGACATCTATGCAAATCTCTGTCGTCATCACCTGCTACAACGCTCGTGCCACACTTGGGGAGGCACTCAACAGCGTCTTGGCGCAGACGTGCCCACCCGACGAGATAATTGTGGTCGACGATGGGTCAACGGACGACTCCGCGACCATCGTCAACCAAGTCGCTCCACAGGCCATCTTGATCAGCCAGGCTAATCAGGGGGTATCGGCTGCACGCAATGCTGGCCTCCGAGCTGCGACCGGCGATCTGATCGCCCTTCTCGATGACGATGACTGCTGGCATCCCACCAAGTTGGAACGTCAACTCGCGGTACTAGATCGCTATCCCCACATCGATCTACTCGCCACTACCTGGTCGCGGACTGACCCGCTACCGACCGGCAACGAGACATTGCGTTGGGTGAGTTACCGAGATCTGACACTGATGAATCAATTCCAGACCTCGACGGTCCTCATGAGACGCGAACTCGTCACCAAAACCGCCGGTTTCGATCCTCGACTCGATGCCGTCGAAGACTGGGCCTATTGGATCAGTTGCGCAAAACTCGGCACGGTAGCCGTACTGGAAGATGCACTCGTACTTTATCGCGACTCAACCGAGGGAGTATCAAAGAATCTGCATCGCTTTTGGCAAAGAATGCAAATAATGCTTGAGCGCACAGACGCCTGTGACCAGCTTGAGCGCTCGGATCGGAGCGTAGTCACCGCCTGGCACACGCAACGGATGCTAGTCGCTTCAGTGCTAGACAAAGACATCACCTTGCTCGCACCTATCCTGTGGCACACGACGCATATCGCACCAAAGGCACACGTCAAAGCCTTGTCAGCGCTCACCATACCGTTCCTGCGTCAACGTCTCAATCGCAGAGCTTCAAGAGCCAAGCCGGCAAGCCACCCTAACTCCCGACTTCACCAACGTTAGTCCCCAGCGACCGGCTTTGATCGATGCAGCGGCGGACCAAAGTGGCGATAGAGCCCAATGCCAAAGAACAGGACCACGATCACCGCGAGGACGATCTCGCTCGTGGTGCTCGCATCCTTTAAGACCGAGGCATAATTGGCCCCTGCGATGTAGCCAAGCGCCGTGTAGAACCCAGCCCAGCAGATTCCGCCCAAAGCGTTGAAGAAAAGGAAGCGCCGATAACGCATCTTGGCAATACCTGCTGCACCCGGGATCAGAACCCGCAGTACCGTGGTGAAGCGTCCCACGAATACACCAAGGCCACCACGTCTGCGCAAGAGATCGATGGCCTTGTCAAGGGACTCCGGCTTTATGAGGCGTCTCGGGATCTTCTGGATCAACCAAGGCCCGTACCGCGCTCCAACCCAATAACCAACCGAATCTCCGATAACGGCACCCGCGGCCGCTGCTCCCCCAACAAGCCACACAGGGAACCGTCCCTGTGCCGCCAAAACTCCCCCCAACACCACCGCCGTCTCACCGGGAAAAACAAACCCAAGGAAAATCGACGCCTCCAAGGCGGGAAACGCAAAAACCAAGACCAACGCCAGCAACGAAGGAACAGATAATAGTCGGGAGACGAGAAAGTTCACTTTCTTGCCCCTCTCGTGCTAAGTTAATGGATAGTTACCGAAGGAGTACCATGTTACTAGCAGACATCTTCAGCCCAACCGACCTCATCGTAGTCGTCGTCGTTCTCCTCCTCATCTTTGGCGGCAAGCGCCTTCCTGGCCTGGCGCGATCGATTGGCTCAGCCACCTCCGAGTTCAAGAAGGGCGTCGACGAAGGCGCGCATCCAGAGGCGACTAAAGAATCTGCTAAGCCAGAGGACACGACGAGCCAGGACTAGCTCAAAGAGCCCCACCGCTACCAAGCCGAGTCCCACTGGCGTTGGTCGACTCCAACAGGTAACGGCCCCGCCGGTGTGCCCCTCGCAGCGAGTACATCAGCTCGCATCAAAGGGACCGATCCGGCTCGCACTCCGTCACGAGCATGATTGACCGCATAACGACGGCAAGTCTGGGCTGGCGACGCTCCCCAACCAAACCTCGCACTACCAGTGCAGACAACTGCGGTACCTTGGTGGAAATTCTTGACCGAGCCACCGCACGGCCTCAGTCATCCCAAGGAACTGCAAGTTTTCCTCATCCGAGTAGCAACCATGAATCCTCAAATGGCACCAAGAACCCTGACGAACCTACCAGAGCATAACCTCATTCTTTGGTGCCTCTATGGGAGTAGGTTCCCACCACAACGGCTATCTATCCGGAGCTCACTAACCCCACCAGCCCTACCACCCCAACGCCTATGCCGACGACGCTGAGTTCACCTCCCAACCAGCTGCTCAACGCAGGGCGAGCCCACCACCCGAGATCAACTCAGAACCGCCGACCTCCCGGCAAACCTAGATCGTCAACAACCCACATGACCG
The DNA here is from genome assembly GCA_022690815.1 of Ferrimicrobium sp. Classification (NCBI taxonomy): domain Bacteria; kingdom Bacillati; phylum Actinomycetota; class Acidimicrobiia; order Acidimicrobiales; family Acidimicrobiaceae; genus Ferrimicrobium; species Ferrimicrobium sp. Next base: position 45,959 of record JALCZJ010000007.1, on the reverse strand, counting down.
ACGCACAAGCTACAATCAACGAAAACAAACTATCCCTGTTGCACCCGGCCACGCCGCAACCGGACGAGAGCACTCAGTCTCATTACGCAAAGCAATCACGTAACCCGTTGCCCACCCAAGACGAACCTGCAGGCCGACCCCCTACAGGCCCAACCGGGGAATCATTATAGGCACAGCCCCCGGAAATGACTCTATACAACTACTACACCGGTTATCTCAGCTCGTACGCCGCATCCAACAGCCACCCACCGAATCCGCGACGTCACCGCAACGATCGACACCACTGGAAGATCGGCTACCCGACCTGGGGTACGCTTCAGCCCAGCGGACCGATCAAGGTCGCGCTGGGAAAAGCCTAGCCGACGTTCTCTCGTTCAGAAAATGACGCTCGCTTAGACTCACCCGTTGCACCGATAGCAGCCCCGAAGACAAATCCCATCCCGATGATCGCAAACCACAACCCAAACACAAAGGCCAGGCCCACAAACCACACACCGATACCCAGGGTAAACGGGAAGATGGTGTTCTCAGGAAACTGACCAACCACGCCGGTGATGTCCCTTGGCTCTATCTCCGGTATGTCTTCGGGACGTTGCTGCATCCTTCTAGACCACCAACCAAGGTACAAGCCCGGCATTAAACCAAGGCCACCACTCGCGAGCAGAAGGACGGAACCCGTCGACTCATGACTCGTAAAAAAGTAGATGAGTAGCGTGACAATGAAGAAACTACCAATACCAAGATAAACCCTGGACTCATTCCGCACTTTCATCACCTCCTGTCACCACAGGAACAGCATCAGCATGTTCAGGGTGATTCATATCCCAAGTTGGTCTGGCCGATCGTACCGGCGGCAACGAATGGAAGTTATGTGATGGAGGTGGCGACGACGTGGCCCACTCCAGAGTGAACCCATCCCACGGGTTATCACCCGCCGGACGCGGCCGACGCCATGAAACGATGAAGTTCAACAGGAACAGGAACATACCGATTCCCATCATGTAAGCTCCGACCGTCGACATCCTGTTAAGGAACGTAAAACCGTCCGTCGGTGAATATATCGCGATGCGGCGAGGCATGCCCCGTAGACCCAGGAGATACTGCGGCATAAACGTAATCCAGAACCCGATGAAGGTGACCCAGAAATTCCATTTCCCAAGTCCTTCATGCATAAACCGACCGGTGAGCTTAGGATACCAGTAGTAAATCCCCGCGAAACCAGCAAACACCGTAGTACCGATCAACACTTGATGGAAGTGCGCCACGACGAAGTAGGTGTCATGGGTATAGAAGTCGATGGGCGGTGAGGCCAACATGACACCTGTGATACCACCCATGACGAAGGCAAAGATAAATCCAACCGCAAACAACATCGATGTATTGAACTTGATCTGGCCACCCCACATGGTAGCGATCCAGGTAAACACCTTGATTCCCGTAGGCACCGCGATCAACAACGAAAGCGCCGAGAAGAACGGGAGCAATACCGTGCCCGTCGTGAACATATGGTGCGCCCATACGCCAGTAGAAAGACCAGCAATCGCAAGCGTGGCAAACACCATTCCCTTGTAACCGAAGATCGGCTTCTTAGAAAACACCGGGATGAGTTCACTCACAATGCCGAAGAACGGGAGAGCCAGGATATAGACCTCCGGATGGCCGAAGAACCAGAAGAGGTTTTGCCACATCACTGGGACACCACCTCCAGCGACACTAAAGAAGTGAGCACCGAAATGCCTGTCAGCGTATAACAACACCAACGCAGCCGTGAGCACCGGGAACGCAATCAGAATCAAGATACCGGTAACCAACATGCTCCATGTGAAGAGAGGCATCCGAAACATGGTCATCCCGGGAGCCCGCAGGTAGAAAATAGTGGTCACAAGATTGACAGCGGTAAAGATGCCAGAGAAGCCCACCAAGGCAATGGAGACAATCCAGAGGTCCGGACCCGGTCCAGGCGAATACGGAGCGGTAGACAAGGGAGCGTATGCAACCCAACCGAACGCTGCGGCACCAGACGCGGTGAAGAAACCTAACAACATCGTCACTCCACCAGTGAGGAACAACCAGTACGAAAGGTTGTTGAGCCGCGGGAAGGCCATGTCCGGAGCTCCGATCTGCAACGGGACGATAAAGTTGGCAAAGCCACCAAACGCAAACGGGCCGGCGAACAGGTACAACATCATGGAACCATGGATGGTAAACAGCTCGTTATAGGTCTGCAACGAGACAACATGGCCGTTTGGATTAAAAAGCTGCGTACGAATCAACAGCGCCATGGCACCGGCGATGAACATAAAGGTCAACGCCGTATACATATAGTTCTTGCCGATGACCTTGTGATCAACCGACGTTATCCACTTGTAAAAGCCACCGGGGGCCTTACGTTCATGTTGGACGACCTCGGCGGTGTGGACCATTGGCTCCTGAAGCGTTGTCATGCTTTCACCATATCCCTTTTATCTTCACTAACAATAATCTGGCTATTCCCGCCCATACCCATCCAGAGCCTCACGAACCCTGATGCGCATGGATCCACGACTGGAACTGACTCGGCGATACGACATGCACATAGAACAGCATGTCCGCGTGATACAGCCCACAGAACTGTGAGCAACGCCCAATGAAGTTCGCAGTATGTTGAGGCGTAAAATCGAAATAGTTCGTGACCCCTGGGAGCGCATAACGCGAGAAGTCAAACTCCGGCATATAGAACCCATGCACCACATCGTTGGATACCAACCGGAATGTTGCCGTCTCCCCCACTGGGAGCTCCAACGTCGGGTACAGATCGACACCCTTCGTGATGGTGGTAACGCCATACTTCGGATAGTAAAACTTCCAACCCCACTGGAACCCTGTGACGTCAACCCGAAGATTGGGATTGCGTGCGACAGTGTCAACCTTGTTCTCAACTCGCACCGTAAAGAAGAATAAGATCGCCACGATCACAACCGGCACCACCGTATAGAACACCTCAAGCTTAGTATTGCCGTGGACCTGCTTTGGGATAATCGACTCACCCTTGCGACGAAACCTGATGATCGCAAGCGCAAGCAGGATAAAGGTGATGCCACCAACGAAAATAGATGCTACAAAAAATCCCTGCCAAAGATGGTAGGTACTGTTACCCTGAACCGTATTGCCCTTGAAGGCGCCAAATGACGGTATGTTGCACGCGGACAATACCAAACCAGCGGCGCCAATGCCAGCCACCGGGCCGAACAAACGCCTAGCTTTGTGCGCCCAGCTCAATTCGAGGCTCCCTTTCTTGAACGACCTAACCATGTGCAACCTCAATCCCTCGGCACCTCGAACACTCCATGCTCATCGCCGACCTCGCTGGAGCGCTCCTCACCATCCTCAGACGCGTGCGGAGCATGCCCGTTTCCGTTGCCTCCAACCAAAGAGCGATAGGCCACCTCTTCGGGCAACTCCAGGATCTCCTCATCGACTTCATGCAGTGCCAACTCGCCAAAAACAAAGGAACCATCAATTCCGCGCCGAATCTCAACCGGAGTTTTCGGCTCCCCAATTGATGGCAGTTCCGACAACTCTCGGAGCAACAAATAAGTGACGGTACCAGCAACTAAGGGCAAGACGAACAACATGATCCGCAAGGTCCAAAGCATCAAGTTGAGCGAGGTCTCAAAGGTGTTGGCCAATACGTCAGTAGCACTGGCAAGAAACAGAACGATATAGAACATCAAGATCCCCACGCCAACCGACGTGCGCACCGGGTGCTCACGAGGACGATCACAGATGTTGTGCTCTTGGTTGTCCTTACTAAACCGCTTCTCGATCCATGGCCAGGCAAAGATCAAGCCAAAGGTGATCCCAGGAAGCAGTACCGCCGGGAAGAAGACGTTTGGAATCATGTGCCCGCCGTACGTGGGACCAAACACCGCCTCCCAACTCGGCATCAGTCGAAGAGCACCATCAAGCCAACCCATGTACCAGTCTGGTTGTACCGCGTACGAAACCTTGTATGGGATATAAGGGCCATATAGCCAGATCGGATTGATCTGCACGAAGCCACCGAGCGCCGCGATCACCGCCGAGGTGATGAAGAAGAACCCTCCGGCCTGCAAGGCGTACGCAGGCCAGAACGGAATGCCCACAACATTTCTGTTGGTACGGCCCTTCCCTGGATACTGGGTGTGCTTCTGGTGCCACATGATAGCCAAGTGCGCGCCGATCAGCGCTGCGATGATGGCTGGCAAAATGAGCACATGGATGATGAAGAATCGCGGGATGATATCCGTACCCGGGAAATTCGACCCGAACACGAAGAACGCAAGATAGCTGCCGATGACCGGAATCGAGAGGATGATCGAGAATGCGATCCTGATACCGGTACCTGAGACCAGATCATCAGGAAGCGAGTATCCGATAAAGCCGTTCACAATCGCGAGTATCAACAACGAGCTACCGATGATCCAGTTGAGCTCGCGTGGCTTACGGTAGGCGCCGGTAAAGAAGATCCGCAGCAAGTGGACCACGATCGCCGCGATGAACACATCAGCAGCCCAGTGGTGAATCTGGCGCATCACCAGACCCGCTCGCACGTTAAACGAAATGTTCAACGTCGATGCATATGCCTCAGACATCTTCTGTCCTCTGAGCGGTGCATACGACCCGTGGTACACGATCATGTGCTGAGAAGGCACATAGAACAACGTCAAGAACACACCGGTAAAGATGAGAATCACAAAGGAGTACAGCGCAATCTCACCCAACATAAACGACCAGTGATCAGGGAAGATCTTGTTGAACGAGTTACGGGCAAACTTGGCAACCCCAAGCCGCTCATCGGCGAAATCCGCTGCGCCTACCGCTCTCTCTTCTAACGTGCTCACGCTCCACGCTCCCAAAACCCAGGGCCAACAGGCTCATTAAATCCGGACTGTGACCGCAGGACACCGTCGGAATCGATATAGAGAGGTAACTGTGGCAACGGCCGCGGCGCCGGACCAAAAACGTTCGTGGCACCGGTCAGTACGTCAAAGAGACTCTGGTGACACGGGCAGAGCAGCTGTTGCGTTAGCTCTTCGTACAACCCCACCGGACATCCAGCATGGGTGCACACCTTGGAGAAGGCCAAGTACCCCTGCGGACCCCAAGTCTCCCGACCGGGACGCGTGACCAAGTTATAGTCCGCAGCCCGCACCAGAATCACCTGATCGATAGCGTTCGTGGGCTCGCCCTCGAAACCTTTAGGGAATACGGTCATAACCCCACCGACCTCGAGATCACTGGCAAGCACGACGCGTCCGTCTGCGGTAACCAATTCCGACCCATGCTTCCAATTCGTGACAAAAAGCGACTTCCCGGGAACGGGACCGAGCGACCGGAGAAACGGGAACAGGTTAATGATGCCAAAGACTCCTACCGCCCCGCCAAGCAGACGCAACAGAAACTTGCGGCGCCCGACCTGACCAAGACCTCGCGACAGCGACGCATGCATGGCATCGATGTCTTCGGGAGCGCTCTTCATCTCGTGCCGCTCTTGCACGTAGGGACCCTGTGGGACAAGATATTTACCCCACGAGACGATACCAACGCCGATGCCACCAAGCGCCAGGAAGAGAAAACCTCCCTCGAGTTGTGGTTGGCCACCAAGCCAGTACGTTACCCCCAGGCCAATCGTTCCAATGACCGAGAGAATGAAGCAAATCGCCACGACCTTTTCCATCAATGGGCGATGGATCTCCTCCTGGCTCTCCCCTTCAAAGAGCTGGGCCTCACTCATGAGCCCTTCCTCCAATCCAGTATCCTGCTACCATCAGCGAACCCAACCCGATCAAAATAGCGACGAAACCCTCGGCCACCGGTCCAACGCCACCAAGAGCCAGCCCACCGCGATCTTCGGGATGCTGGATGTAGGTGACATAACGAACGATATCGTCAACCTCTTGGTTTGAGAAGGTCCCGGGACCAAACCGAGGCATGTCCCCTGGTCCACTACGAATCGCCTCGGCCACCTCTGTCGGCGTCGCCGCCCACAACGATGGCGCATAGATGTTGTTGGACAACTCATCGCCAGCACCAGTAATCGTATGGCAGGCAGCACAGTTCTCCGCAAAAAGAGACTCACCCTTTGACAGGTTTGCCAAACCCAAATTAGGCGAGGGAATTGCCACGCCACCAGGAGCGAGTGATGCCACATACGCCGAGACCGCCAACTGCTGCTCGTGCGAGAGCCTCGGCGGCTTGACCGCGGCCTGCTCAGTCGGATCAGCAAGGGGCATTCGACCCGTTGCCACCCAAAAATCAACCGTTCCAGCTCCTAAACCCTGCAGATCTGGAGCACGCACCGATCCCTCTGCATCCGGCCCGTGACAGGTCTGACAATCTTCAGCAAAAAGTTGGCGACCCTGCGGGATCAGACCTCGCGGAGGGTTCTTATAGACGATGGGCTGACCAGAGGAAGAGGCATGCGCCGACGGCTTGGCTGCCTTCTTCGATGCCGGGGCGACCTTGGCGCTGACCAACGCCTGAGTATGGCTCTGATGTGGATACAAAGCGATCGTAGCAAGCGCGAGAACCGCAGCGCCTGAGGCTACCGAACCGACCAACCAAGTGAGCTGGGAACGCCCCTTACCTTCGTGTTTTTTACCCATCTTCACGATATGAACCTCTCATCACCAAATAAACCACGCGACTAATGCACCAAGAACAGGCAGGCGTACAACGCAACCCAGACGATATCGACAAAGTGCCAGTAGTAAGAGAGCGCCTGGAGTCCAGGCAAATGACGGGAGCCACCTTTGATACCCTTAAGGCGCAACAACAGGAACAACATGGCCACAAGACCAAGGATCACGTGCAATCCATGAACACCAGACATCACGTAAAAGAGCGATCCATAGGCGTTGGTCTGAGGTCCAAACTTTAGCGTCGACCACTCAACCGCCTGGTTGGCGATAAACGAACCACCCATCACGAAAGTCAACACGATCCACCACATCGCACTTCGGGGACGATCATGCTCGGCTTCAAAGACGGCCTTTTGCATCGTCACGCTCGACATGACAAGGATGGCGGTGAAAATACCAGCTTGAACCGTATCGAGATGGGTCCCGGCGGGTGGCCACGGCGACCCGTCGTGAGCGCGAATCGTAAAGTAGGCAGCAAACAAACCACTGAAAAACATAAGCTCAGAGCCGAGCCAGACGATGGTACCCAAGCCAAGGATGGACGGCTTCGAAAAGCGAATCGGCTCACGCTTCACTGGCGCTGTGACAGTAGTCTCAGCCATTCTTACCAATCACTCCCAACACTCCTCCGCCAGACCAACTCTGACTCACTCTACAACTTACGCGTCATGCTTACGCAAGCATGAACTCGGCCCATCCAGGGACTGAGTTAAGGAACACCAACGAAACAGAGCGAGTAGCACGAGTCAATGCAACGTACACCGATCTGGTGAGAAGGTCACCCTCTTCGACGGTGTCGAAACCAACAAGCGCTACTGAATCGAACTCCATCCCTTTGACCCCGGACACACTAGCTACGAACACTCTAGTGACATCGACTTTGCAATTGCAAATCAAATCCAACAGCGCTGGTGCGCCATCAGGCACCACTAAGGCCACCGTCCCCTCAGCTTCTTGGAGCCATCGCCGCACCTGGTCTTCCAGGTGTGCCACAAGATAGTCTCGATCCACAATCTGCGCACTCAACTGACCCAGTGATGCACGGATGGGGATCTCATCAAATGCCTGGTTGCCCAGGATACGGCCCCGAAGCCGTCCAGCCACCTCGGCTAGCTTTTGGGGCGAACGATAGTTGACGGGCAACCGGATGAGCTCAAAATTCGCAACGTTAAACGGGGCTAACACCTCCGACCACGACCTCCCTCGAAAGGGGCCGACCGCCTGGGCGAGGTCTCCCAGCACCGTGAGAGAGTCCTTAGATGCCCTCCGACGAATCACCCTGGCGGCCATTGGTGATATGTCTTGAGCTTCATCAACTATAACGTGGCCAAATATCTTCGACTCGTGCGCACCGACGAGTGCATCGATTTCATCGAGCAATATGACATCCTCGTCGCTCCATTGCATGGTCGCAAACTCCTGCTCGGGGCCGACCAGCAACAGAGCAATCTCGGCTTCGCTGAGGATGGAGCCCCCAGCCAAACGCAAGAGCGGCTCACGACTCAATAAATCAAAGAGCAGCTCTTCTGCTCGCAACCGAGGCCAGATCCGCTCGACAACCCTTTGGAAGTTTTCGACCCGTCGCAGCTGCAGGATGACATCGTTTATGATGTCCTCCTCAGAGTCCTCAGGGAGTTGCAACGGCAGGTCGAGATCCTCGTCAAACAGACTGATGACGTTGTCGCTCAGCTCAGAGGGGCTCATGGATAGCTGCCCTTTGCGGAGAAACTCAACGGCTAGCTCCCTGGCAAGAAAACCCTCAACGACCTTTCTCTGTTCGTTGTGGCGACCCCTTGCGCCAGCACCAGCCGCCACTGCACGCTGGGTGAGCTCCGGCGATGCCACGAGGATGCGCGACCCGAATGGAATCTTCACGGGATACCGCAGTGGTCGCTCTCGATCTTTGACGCTACGACGCAAGACACGAACCATCCTGAGGTCACCCTTGAGGCGAGCCAGCGCCATATCTCCACTAGGAGTCGATTGAATGTGAGGCTCCCGAAGTCCCGCAATCGAGCGAACTTCGACACCACTCTCGCCAAGAGAGGGGAGGACAGAGCGAACGTATCGGACGAAGGATTCTGAGGGTCCGAGTACGAGAACACCCTGGCGTTCGAGTCTCCATCGATACGTATAGATCAGGTACGCGGCCCGGTGCAAGGCGACAGCCGTCTTGCCAGTACCGGGGGACCCCTCGATAACGATGGTTCGGTTGAGTGGGCGACGAATCAATTCATCCTGGTCAGCTTGGATCGTCTCGACGATATTGGCCATCTCCAACGTACGAGGACGCTCAAGTGCTGCATAGAGCGACGCCCGACCAACAAGATCATCTTCTGGGCTATCGCGCTCGACTCGAGTCAGGTCTTCCTGCTCTAAGCCAACAAGATGCCGCTGGGTGATGGCGAGATGCCATCGCCGCAACAGACCCATCGGGTGCAATGCCGTGGCTCGGTAGAAGGCCTCCGCCACCGGCGCGCGCCAATCCACCACAAGAGGATCGCCATCATCGTCTGAAAGCGAAATACGTCCGATATGGTACGTCGACCGGTCCTCATCGCCTTGATCGATTCGACCAAACAGTAGGGGGTGCCCCCCTACTTCAAGACGAGCAAGTCGTGCTAGCGAAGTCTCAATGGTGACATCGCGCTCGAGACGAGCCTGTGGCGTTCCCCCACGGGGTAGTTCGAGCGCCTGTTGCATTGAGGACTCAATACGAGCTCGCAAGGCCTCCAACGTTGCATACGCCCGTTCAACATAGGCATATTCATCAGAGAAGATACCCGAACGACTCGTCTCCTCGCGATCCCCACGATCAACGGCCATCAGACACCGCCACCTCGAAGCCGGCCCGCAACCATGCGCCCCTTACTATCAACGTACACCCGCTCACTTTGCTCAAACACCCACGCAAAGCGTGCATCTCGACCATCCACTCTAACCGGTTCCAGATGGGCGCTTCCCGCGCAACACCGCCAATGGGCCAGGCCATACCGACGACGAGGTCGAACGAGCGCCGGTAGACTCTGAAAGCACTGTATGACACCGACACCACTGCCAAATACCAGTCCCTCTATTCTCCTGAAGGCACTCCGCCGCGAGGCAACTGACCGGGTACCCGTGTGGTTCATGCGTCAAGCAGGTCGGTCGCTACCGGAGTATCGAGCCGTTCGCGGCGTCGACTCAATCCTCAGGGTGCTCCAACAACCCGAACTCGCTGCCGAAATAACGCTACAACCCGTCCACCGCTACGGGGTGGACGCAGCCATCCTGTACTCCGACATCATGGCTCCCCTCGCCAACCTCGACATTGGCATTGACATCGTCGCCGGGGTCGGTCCAGTCATTGAACGACCGTTCCGTGCCCTTGACGACATTATGCGACTGAGACCGATCGACCCAGCAACGGATCTGTTGGCCATGACAGATGCCATCGATCTTTGCACAGACGAGCTGACCGTCCCATTGATCGGATTCTGCGGCGGACCATTTACCATCGCAAGCTACCTCGTGGAAGGGCGCCCATCACGTTCGCACACAACGATGAAGCGGCTCATCCTCGAGGAGCCCAAGGTCTTCGCTGAGCTTGCGTCTAGGCTCGTCGATATCGCGATCACAACCTTGAAGGCTCAGATCGACCACGGCGCAAGCGTTGTCCAGATCTTCGATTCCTGGATCGGAACGCTCAGCCCATGGATGTATCGCAACGCTTTGCAGCCCCATCTGCAACGACTCGCAGCCGAAACGAGCGCTCTGGGGGTTCCGGTCATTTACTTCGGCGTCGAGACAGCCGGGCTGCTCGATGATCTTGCTCAGCTCGGCTTTGCTGGGCTCGGGCTCGATTGGAGAGTGGACCTCGATGCTGTTGCAACTCGCCTCGGGCATACGGTCGCCCTCCAGGGCAATCTCGACCCATCGATTCTGTTGGCTCCAACCGATCAGGTTCTCGCAGCCACCAAGAGCATACTTGGTGCATCAGCACTGGCTAAGGGTTACATTTTCAACCTAGGTCACGGGGTTCTTCCGGAGACGGATCCAGCTACGATTGCCGCCGTCGTAGACTTTGTACACGAACAAGGCGCACAACTTCGACGGAGACCTCTCCAGTGAACGTACTCGTCCTCGGCGGCGGCATTAGCGGACTGGCTGCTGCCTGGGAGCTCACTCGACTCGGGCACGAGGTCACCCTCATCGAGCAGGAAGAGCAGCTAGGTGGGAAGCTGCAAACCCGGGTGGTCGACGGCATCCAAGTTGAGCTCGGGCCTGACTCGTACCTTCGTCGGAACCCAGCCGCCAACGAACTCATCGGCCACCTCGAACTCGATGAGGTAGTACCGGCCGCTGGGAAGGCACTCCTCTACACCGAGATGGGAGCGCAGCCCATACCCAACGGCCTCAACCTTGGAGCCCCAAAATCACTGTCACAGGCATTACAGAACCATCTCGTTCCATTTGGATCCCGCCTTCGCGCCGCTATCGGCATGCGAGGACCGAGCCACGGCACGACCGGCGAGGGTGATGACCTTGGCACGATCGTTACCCGTCGTTACGGGCGTCGATGGTCAGACACCAACATCGAGCCATTGGTCGGCGGGATCAATGCCAACACGATCTACGGCTTAAGCGCATCGACAAGCGCCCCATCGATCATCGCACCCACAACACCGACCACCGCTCAACCGACGCAACCGCAAGGACCGATCTTTGCTGCGCCGAGCACTGGACTGAGTACGCTGGTGACCAAGCTCCGCCAGGAGCTCGAGTCGCGAGGATGTCACTTCGTCACCTCCTCACCGGTGCAGACAGTTGAGCGCACTCGACCCTCGAACGTGATCGTGACGACCACTACTGAGTCCTACGCGGCAGACCGTGTCTTGATCGCAGTGCCAGCGTTTCAGGCAGCCGCGATGCTTGACCCCATCCTTGGTGAGGATATCGAGCTGCTCAAGTCGATCCACTACGCATCGGTTTCGATGTCGATTGTCCTGACCGACGGGCCGATTCCTGACCGACTACGTGAGATCAGCGGTGTCTTAGTGGCCAGAAACCTTGGACTGATGACAACCGCTGTGTCCATTGCCTCGAACAAGTGGCCAACCACCTTGCCAAACGATGCATCGCTGTTGCGGATATCGACCGGTTCGTTGTACGATCGACGACACCTACGAATCAATGACGATGAACTCGAGTCCACACTCATGATCGAGAGCCAACGCATTCTCGATTGGAATTTTCAACCTACATGGCACCGGGTTGTCCGCTGGCCGCGTGCGTTTCCACACTTTCGTCCCTACCATCGGCTACTGATTGCAAAGCTTGACGCCTGCCTCAACGACCAATTCCACGGAGACATCGTCGTGACTGGATCCTACATCAATGGATCCGGCATCCCCACTTGCATCGCCTCAGCTCGTGAGCGCTCAGGGTGGCTCACTCAGTAGCTGATCACCAGCACAACGACCGCATCACCATACCTGCCATCTGCCCTAGTTGGAATTGCCCAACCTGAACAACGTCGACCACATAGCGACCGTTAGCCTGGAGTGTCGCCACCTTACCCCCATGAAGCCGTTACTGACACGAGGCTAGATCAGAGACCATCAGTCTTTACTAGCAACCCCCGCCGAGTCGAAGGTCGCCATCTCAGCAAGAACACGAGCCGCGGCACGCACCATCGGCACCGACAGAACCGCGCCCGTCCCTTCACCGAGGCGCAGACCAAGGTCGATCAATGGCGTCAATCCGAGGTGAGCAAGACCAACCGAGGCACCAGGTTCGACCGAGCGGTGCCCCGCGATAAGGTATTGCTTGACGACCGGGTCTTCAAGCGAGGCCAACAGGGCCGCCGCGACGGCGATCACCCCGTCGAGAATCACCGGTATGCCTGCCTCGGCGGCGCCCAAGATCAACCCCGTCAGGAACGCATGCTCGAACCCGCCCATCCGCGCGAGAAGCTGCGAGGGCACCGCGCGATCCCCATCGAAGGAATCGACCACTTGGGCAACGACCGCTGTCTTCTTCGCAAGGGTATGGTCATCGATTCCTGTCCCCCGCCCAGTTACCTCCGTAGCGCTCACGCCGGTCACTGCCGAGATGAGAGCAGCCGACGGTGTGGTGTTGGCGATTCCCATATCGCCGGTCAGTAGCAAGTCGACCCCTCGAGAGGCTTGGAGCAAAGCAAAACGCGCACCCTCATCGATCAGTTCGATCGCCATCGACTCTGGCATTGCTGCCTCGCGATGGATATTCCCGGTCATCTGCGCACGCTTGACCACATGTAACATCGGCGAGGACTCAAATTGGGCGCGCACCCCACAATCGACGACCATAACCCGAGCTCCAACTTCGTTGGCGAGCACGTTGATCGCAGCTCCGCCAGCAAGAAAATTCTCCAACATCTGCGCCGTGACCTCCTGGGGCCAAGGCGTCACACCTTCGACGATCACACCATGATCCCCCGCGGCCACGACCACCAGTGGGTCCTGCGGTACCGGCGGTGGACAGACACGATAGATCCCGGCCAGCTGAGCACCGAGGTCCTCGAGGCGACCGAGGGAACCTTCGGGCTTGGTCAAGCGAGCCTGGAGGCTCCGTGCTTCTTTGATAGCGAGCGCATCGACTGGCTCGTAGCGACTCATGACGCATCAACTCCCTGCGGATTCTGATTACCAAACATCCAGATGTTGAAGATGAAAAACTTACCCACCCAGACGATCCCAAAGGCCGCCAACGAGGCGACGTTGACGAATAGTGCATCGAGCAGGTGAGAGAAACCATGCGATTGAGCAAACCCCTGGGCGAGCCCAACCGTCCACGCCGAGAGTCCAAGACCGAGGAAAGCCAGTACCCAGAACGGGGCGACCTCACGCCAAAAGTGTGACTTGCCAGACTTGCCCCAGGCCCAGTTGCGGTTCAGATAGTACGAAGGTATCGCCGCGACCGCTGTGGCTACGATATTGGAGACTTCGGCAGAAAAGAGGCGAAAAGCCCCGAACACCAGGAAGAGAACCACTTCTGTAACAGCCACCGATATCACCGAAGCAAGTGCATATTTGATTGCCGTAGCGCCGACTCGTGCCACCAACCAACCATAGACTGTGCGATAAAGCGACTGCACGGCAGTAGCCTAGTCGTTCCCCAGCAACGTTATCGGCGGACTCGTTAACTACTGCGGCCAGAGAAATGGAGAAACCGTGTCCAAGGCTCTTGATGACCTAATTGACCTTCTCGACCTCGAGGCCATTGAGGTCAACATCTTCCGCGGCCAGAGCCCGCGAGAGGATCGACAGCGGGTTTTTGGTGGCCAGGTGGCCGGCCAAGCGCTCGTTGCAGCAGGCCGAACCGTCTCCGAAGATCGAGTCGTGCATAGCCTCCATGCCTACTTCATCCGCCCCGGCGATCCAAGCATCCCACTGCTCTACGAGGTTGAGCGAATTCGAGATGGAAGAAGCTTCTCGACTCGCAGGGTACTAGCGATTCAACACGGCAAACCGATCTTCAACCTCTCGGCATCCTTCCAGATCGTCGAGGAGGGACTTGAGCACCAGACGACCGCCCCTGAAGTGCCAGACCCACTGAGCCTTCCCGACTTTACAGAGACGATGGCTCCGTGGGCTGAGTTGATGGGTGACTGGTTTGAACGTCCACGACCGTTTGATATCCGCTACGTCTTACCACCAACCATGGCCAAACAGCCAGAGCCACGCGAACCCAAGCAGCGTATCTGGTTGCGCGCCGACGGTGAATTGCCAGACACACCGCTGCTCCACGCCTGTCTCTTTGCCTATGCATCCGATATGACGCTACTCGACAGCACGTTACTACCCCACCAGCTGTCTTGGATGGACCGAAGGATCTTTGCCGCCAGCCTCGACCATGCCATGTGGTTCCACCGTGCAGGCCGAGCCGACGACTGGTTCCTCTACGACATGGTGAGCCCCACCACCCAGCACTCGCGAGGTCTCGCCCAAGGCTCGATGTATGACCAGTCGGGGCGGCTGTTGCTTTCGGTGGCACAGGAGGGGTTGATCAGAGTCCGCGATTAGGCCACGACTCGATAACAACTAGGCACCTTGGCATCGCAATCGATGCCAAAACCTCAACCGGCACCAAACCACCATCAATGCCAAACCTTGATCGACACGAAGAATGACCCGCATCCATCTCAATAACCCCCCGTAAGGAGTCATGCGGACGGAAGCGGGCACAGTTGATCTTTCTGAGCGAGCTACCGTTCGCTGATCGGCACGAAATCGCGCTTATCTGCACCGATGTAACGCTGGCGAGGCCGCGCAATCTTCGCGTCCTGATCAAGCAGCTCCTGCCAATGTGCGAGCCAGCCCGACATACGCGGAATCGCAAACAATACCGGGAACATATCGACCGGGAAACCCATCGCCTGATAGATCAGTCCAGAATAGAAATCAACGTTCGGGTAGAGCTTCCGCGAGATAAAGTACTCATCAGAGAGCGCCACCTCCTCCAGCTTCAAAGCGATGTCTAGCAGCGGGTTTTTGCCGGTCACATCAAAAACGTCGTAGGCAACACTCTTGATGATCTTTGCGCGCGGATCATAGTTCTTGTAGACTCGATGTCCGAATCCTTGGAGAAGCCCATGACCCTCCTTGACGGCACGCACGAAGTCAGGAACGTTCTCGATACTCCCAATCTCACCCAACATCTTCACAACAGCCTCGTTCGCACCGCCGTGACGGGGCCCATAGAGCGCGGCACAGGCAGCCGCGGCAGAGGAGTAGGGGTCCGAATGCGCAGAGCCCACAACACGCATAGCCGTCGTCGAGCAATTCTGTTCGTGGTCGGCATGGAGAATGAAAAGGACATCTACGGCACGGATCAAGCGTGGATCAGCCTCGTAACGGGGTTCGGCGATCTTCCACATCATCGACAAAAAGTTCTCAGGAAAACTCAAGGCATTGTCGGGGTAGACAAAGGGCATGCCTTGGGAAAATCGATAGGCAGCTGCAGCCAGTGTCGGCATCTTTGCGATGAGTCGGACAATCTGACGATGTCGGGATTCGGGATCAAAGATCTCCTTGGCATCCAGGTAGAACGTTGAGAGGGCCGCCACAGCCGATACCAGGATCCCCATCGGGTGTGCATCGTAATGGAAACCCTCAAGAAAGCGCTTGCGAACGTTCTCATGGATAAAGGTGTGATGGGTGACCTCATCAACCCAGGCTGCAAGTTGCGCCTCGGTTGGGAGCTCCCCATTGAGCAGGAGGTAGGCGACCTCCAGATACGTCGACTTTTCCGCCAGCTGTTCGATCGGATAACCCCGATATCGAAGAATCCCTGCATCACCGTCAAGATAGGATATCGAACTTTCCGACATCGCCGTCGTCACCAGTGCGGGATCCAAGAACCAAATACCCGGCAAATGCTTGTTCCACTGCTGCGCCGACACCGTACCGTCGACGATGGGCACCTCAAACGACTCACCCGTTCGATTATCTGTGATCGTGATTGACTCAGCCATATTATCCTCTTCCACCTCTTCTGTATAAACGGCCTTTACATTGCCTCCACTACAAAACGGTACACACTTGTGTCGCGAACTACAAACCCGACCGACTCATAAAGGCCGTGAGCAGCCACTCTCGTCGATCTCGACGTCAGATCGATGGTTGCCACCCCAAGGTTACGCGCTTGGGCGATTGCGTGATCGGTCAACAAGCGCCCCACCCCCTCGCCCCGAAATGCGCTATCAACCACGACATCCTCAACCCAGGCCCGCCAGCCCGTAAGAATCGGAAAGACCACCAGGGTGAGCATCCCGCCTATCACCCCGGAGCTGTGTCGCGCAACGTAGAGATGCGACGAAGGGGCCGACAGCACCTCCTGAAGCCCCTCACTCGTCACGAGCGATGCCCGACTCGAAAGCTGGGGCAGAAGCTGGTTGATAGCCACGACAAGCTCCTGGGTGGCCTGGGTCGGTTGCTCGACATGCCAATCCGATACCGCTTCCATCAAAACTCCTCTACTTCACCTTCTCTTTTCACCATCTGCCACTAGCATAGAGACGATGAGAGATATCGTCTGGCACAGGCGGGTTGGCCAACGCCGCAAGCCCGCGACACTCATCGCCGCCCTTTCAGGGTGGACAGACGCAGGTGACGCCGCAACGATTGCTTACAACCAGATCGCCTCCACCCTCGCGCTGACCGACCTCGCCTATCTCGATCCAGAGAACTTCTACGACTTTTCCATGGTTCGCCCGATGGTCACAATCGATCACCGCGGCATCTCCGAGCTTCGTTGGAGTACGCTAGTCCTTGGCGAGGCGGCGATCAAGCGGTATGGACCCGTATTCTTCCTCTTCGGCCCGGAGCCGCAGTTCCGATGGAAGACCGCGTCCACCGAACTGCTCTCGGTCGCGAATTTGTTGGCGGTTGATCGAGTGATCACACTCGGATCCCTTCTGGCACCTGCTCCGCATACTAAGCCTCCCCGGCTGTTCGGCTACGCAAGTTCGCCGTCCGTCGCTGAATCACTCAGGCTCGACAGCCCGCGATACGAAGGACCCACCGGTTTTTTGAGCGTTCTCCAATCCGCCGCGACGGCCTATGGCACCGAGATCGTCTCCCTCTGGGTCGAGGTGCCCCATTACCTCAGTCAGTTCCCAGCGCAACGCTCCGCGCTCGCACTCTTGCGCCAGCTTGAAATTCTCCTGGGCATGGAGGAGGACTTTCGCCAGCTGCGAGACGAACTTGGTGACACCGACCAAGAGGTGCGAGATTTCGTTGCACGAGATCCGGACCTCATTGCCTACATCTCATCGCTCGAGTCCAATTATGAGCAGGAACTCGACGTCCGATCCTCTATCGATACCATCGCGATTGAGGCTGAGCGCTTCCTGCGGCGACAACAAGAGGACTAGGCGACCTGCCCGCTATGAGACCCGATCGGGCCGAATTGGATCAAAATAGGTCGGCGGAGGCTCGCTTTCATCCTTGATCCACGCGAGCCAGGGCAGCGTAAAGAGGTGGGCAACATGGCTCGGCAGTTCGTCCAGCTCAAACCAGCCTACGCCGGAAGTCTCAAGCGGATGCGCCGTCAGCTGGCCGCCGTCGGCACGACACAGGAAGATCGTGCTGTACATCGCCACTCGAGTGAATCCGAGCTGCATACCGTCCAGAACCGCCAACAATCGAGTGGGCGTACACCTGATACCCGTCTCCTCATGGACCTCTTTCACAACAACCTCGGCCGACGAATATCCGACATCGGCCCAGCCAGTAGGGTAAAGCCACACACCGCTGTCGGACCGCTTGACCAGAAGGACCCTGCGTGCTGCATCGAGAACAATAGCACCAACGGCGGTCTTGGGCGTCACATAGCCAGCCACGCCCTTAGGGCCTTCATCGAAAACCGTAGGGTCCACACCACCACCTGCGTCGACGGCCGTGGCCTGCATACGAGTCACCACTTTAAGAATTTCCTCGTACCGTTCTCGCTCGTACAGCGAATCGGTAAACGCGAGTCCCGTACGTGCAATGGCCGTCAGTGAGAGGACCCAGTCAGATAGACTGCGACCAGAAATGGTCATCCTTGGTGGTTCATCCCCGCCAACGTTCTGTCGAATCCTCCCTATCTGCTCCTCATCCGTCACGGAATCCACGCTCCAACTCGTTTCTTTACCTTCTGTAAGACTAGGACTGGTACGCTGTGGAGATGGCCGTCCAAGAGACCTGCAAACACTACGTCCTGCAAACGATCCCCTCCGGTGAGCGCATCCAACGGTGTCGCTTGAAGGCCAACCTCGAACTTCCGTTCGCTTGCCCAGCAGACTGCCTCTTCTACGAGGCCCGCACGCGAGTGACCAAAATTGGCTGGGAGATCCCGAAATCGAAGGACGATTAGGACGCTCCTTAGTCCTCCGAAGAGGAGCCTTGTGTCAGTATTCGCATTCTTCGTGCCTTTGCCACCCCCCAGGCGAGATGCACAGGACCGAGATCAGCATCGATATCGACAGCACTCGCTGGCAAGAGCCCGCGCCGCTGTAGCCTCTGCATGCATTGATTACAGCCGTTATCGGACAGTGCCTCTATTACCAGCCGACGGATAAGGCCCACTGGGGGCTCCTGTTGAGCTTCAGCGGGACGCCCCAAGAGTTCGGTGAGCCCAGCCTCGACTGTTGACTGCAGCCCTCCCAGCCAGTCGACGTCCACCTCACCTTCGCGCACAAGCTCTGCCTCAAGCCTGGCAAAATACGAAGGCAGGGCAACCAGCAAGGCAGCCAGAAAGGCTGAAGAAATCCCTTCAAACTCCCCAGAGGTCATCCGCTCACTCAACATCATGTCATCCCCTCTTCTGCCCCCATGAGCTCCACCTCGATACCGATCGAAACAAGCCAGTCCATCGCCTCACCGATAGCTTGAGACTCTCCCTCCAAGGTGCAGATAATCCAACCGAGGTCGTCTTCGATCGTAGCACGATTGATGTTGGCCGTGATAGTAAAACGCTTGACCAACTCGGTGATGATCGGCTCGCCGATCAACGTCCCCTCATACCAAAGCTTGACGATCCTCTTCATCGCCCGTCGTCCTCTCAAGCACTCGATTCATGGAGCCGCTACGGAATCCTGCTAAGTCGAGCGTACTATAGAGGAAACCGAGCCGCTCGGCTTCAGCGACAATTTGCTCTCGATGTTGCCAGATGGACGGCCCAACCTCCACTGGCACCTCGATACGAGCAATCTCACCGTGGTGGCGGACACGTACCGACGACAGGCCCAACCGATGGAGAAATTGCTCGAGGCGCTCGACGGCACTAAGCCGCTGAATAGTAACCGGCACCCCATATGGAATCCTGGATGCCAAACAGGCGGAGGCAGGCTTCTCAGCGAGTGCCTCAAGGCCGATGGCACGCGCGATCGAGCGGACCATCTGCTTGTTGACGCCACAATCGAGGTAGGGCGACCCAACACCAAACTCTTGGGCCGCCCGCAACCCAGGACGATAATCACCCAGATCATCAAGGTTGGTTCCGACGACCATGGTCGCGTTGAGCGAGCGTGCGACCGGCTCCAGCTCAGCAAAGAGATGGCTTTTGCAGACGTAGCACCGGTTTGGACCGTTCTGGACATAACGCGGGTCATCAATTTCGTCAGTCCGGATCTCGCGGTAATTCAGCGAACATTGATTCACCAATCTCCGAACACCTTCGAGCTCATCGCGAGCCAACGAAGGCGAGACGGCCGTCATGGCCAGGGAGTCTTTGCCAAGGACGCGATGGCCCAACACCGCCAACACCGCTGAATCGACGCCACCCGAGAGCGCCACCACAACCCGGCCAGCGTCACGAAACCAACGCTCAAGTTCAGCAATTGCAGATTGTATCGAGGATGTTTGCACACCCATCACCCTAACTCGTCGGGAGCGATCCGAGACCAGCCGCAAGCCCGACAGCTCGCGTTACGCCCCCATGACAAGCGATCCGAAGACCTGCTCTGGCTCCTGGAGAATACCAACGTAAAACGGACCAAACTCGGCATAGGTCGCCGATGCCTCATCATAACGCATGGTGTAGACGACATCCTTCAGATCGTCCGGGTGCCGGGCAAAGAGCGTCACGCCCCACTCCCAGTCGCTGACACCTGTTGCTCCGGTAACCAACTGGGTGACGCGACCGGCGAACTTTCGCCCAGATGAGCCGTGTTCTCCCATGAGGCGTTCCCGCTCGTGGAACTCCAAGGAGTACCAATTTTGTTGGACATTGCGACGCTTTGACATCGGATAGAAGCACCAGGCATCCTTACCCTTTGGAGGAAGTTTCGGGTAAAGGCGTGGCCGCTTACGCTCCTCAGTGATGTTGCGTGCATACTCAGACACCTCGGTGATCGAGAAGAATGAATCCGTGAAAATCAGTCCTGATCGACGGAGCTCGAGTTGGAGTCGACGCAGATTCAACAGATCGCGATCGAGCGCCATAACGGCGACTTCACATCGATGCCCAAGCGTGGCGACGGTGAGCACATCAGTTCCACGATCACCCGCCTGCTTGACCCGCGCCGTTGCGAGCTCAGGGTCAAAATTTGCATCTGCATCTCCGAAGAGGTGCAACACATTGAGCCCTTCAACAACTTGGGAACCACTGATGGCTTGGTCACCATCTTCGGCGCTATCGGCACCCTCGACACCATCTGTATTCATCGGTTTCACAGCTCTTTCTCCTTCATCACAACCAACCACCGTTTCCGCAGCGTTGCTGGCCGCTCTTCGTTCACTCAATCCACTCTAGAAACATCGAACCAGGTACCGACAATCGCGCCAATGGCCAAGCTTCATCGAGGCCGTGGCAAGATCTTGATGTAGCGCCACTATGGCCGCGTCGGTCAAAACCGAACAACGGGCGACGCAAGATAGCGCCGCCCGTTGTTACTTTGATCGCTAGTGCGACTAGAAGTCTTCCATGCCTCCTGGTGGCATAGCAGGCGCCTTCTCCTCGGGCTTGTCCACGATGGCAGCCTCGGTCGTCAAGAACAATGCTGCGATCGAGGCAGCGTTCTGAAGGGCGGATCTGGTCACCTTGACGGCATCAATGACGCCAGCAGCAAACAGGTCTTCATAAATCCCTGTGGCAGCGTTGAGCCCGTCGGCACGGTTCTTCAACGAACGTACCTTCTCTACAACAACACCACCATCAAGACCTGCGTTCGTCGCAATCTGACGCAGCGGACCCTCAAGTGACTTGGCTACGAGACGTACGCCTGTCGCGACATCGGCCTCAACCTGCTTGTCGGCAAGTTGGGTGACCGCCTCTTGTGCACGCAGGAGAGCCACACCACCACCTGGAACGACACCCTCTTCAATGGCTGCCTTCGTCGTGGAGACAGCATCTTCAATACGGTGCTTCTTCTCTTTGAGTTCGACCTCAGTTGCAGCTCCTACCTTGATGATAGCGACGCCACCACTTAACTTGGCAAGCCGCTCCTGGAGCTTCTCGCGGTCATAATCAGAGTCCGTAGTCTCAATCTCGTTCTTGATTTGAGCGATCCTACCCTTGATATCGGCATCGTCACCGGCACCCTCGATGATGGTAGTCTCGTCCTTGGAGATCTCCACTCGCCGTGCCCGACCGAGGAGATCGAGCGTGGTGTTCTCGAGTTTGAGACCAACCTCTTCCGAGATCACCTGTCCGCCCGTGAGGATGGCCATATCTTGCATCATCGCCTTGCGTCGATCGCCGAATCCAGGGGCCTTTACCGCCACTGAACGGAATGTGCCCCGAATCTTGTTGACCACCAGCGTGGCAAGAGCCTCTCCGTCGACATCTTCCGCGATAATGAGTAGAGGCTTACCCGCCTGCATCACCTTTTCCAGTACCGGCAAGACGTCGCGAATCGCGGAGATCTTTGAGCTGTAGAAGAGGATATAAGGATCGTCGAGCACTGCCGTCATCGACTCAGGGTCGGTGGAGAAGTACGGCGAGATATACCCTTTATCGAAGCGCATACCCTCAACCAGGTCGATCTCCATTCCGAAGGTCTGAGACTCTTCGACGGTGATTACCCCGTCCTTGCCAACCCGCTCGATTGCCTCCGAGATCATCTGTCCGACCTCTGAGTCCGCTGCGGAGATGGAGGCGACCTGAGCGATCTGCTCTCTCGACTCGGTCTCGCGAGCGAGACTCTTCAACGAGATAATTGCCTCGTCCACTGCTAACTCGATACCACTCTTGAGCTGCATCGGATTGGCTCCTGCGGCGACATTCTTGAGTCCCTCGCGGACCATCGTCCATGCCAACACTGTTGCGGTGGTCGTACCATCACCAGCAACGTCATCGGTCTTTTTCGCTACCTCTTTAACGAGCTCCGCACCAAGGCGCTCAAAGGGATCCTCGAGCTCAATCTCTTTTGCGATGGAAACCCCATCATTAGTGATGGTCGGTGCTCCCCACTTCTTGTCGAGCACAACATTGCGTCCCTTGGGTCCGAGGGTAACCCGCACCGCGTCAGCGAGCTGGTTCATCCCTGACTCGAGCTTGCGTCGAGCCTCATCATCGAACAGAATCAGCTTAGCCATAGCTACTTTGCCTCCATTGTCTCTATCGAAGCTAGTGTGTTGAACAAAACTAGCACTCTACTAATGAGAGTGCTAAATATCCTAGCAAGGCGAGCGGCCAACTATGCACCTGTGCGCCACGCAAAACCGATTCAAGCTAACGGCTTGGACACACATCACGACGATGAGAGGCCGAACGGGTTCGGGCAACACAACCTGGGCGCCCATGACCAGCTGCGCCTAGGCACACAACTACTCCTAGGATGTTCCTTCGTGGTCGTCAACCCTCGTTCGAACCAGACTCTGACCGTTGCGCTTGTGATTCCCGCTCGCAACGAGGCACCGCGCCTCGGGCATGTGCTCGAGACTGTCATCTCAGATCCGCGGTCGATCTTCGATGAGATCATTGTTGTCGATGACGGGTCGACTGACAACACTGCTGATGTCGCCCGTCGCCACCAAGGGGTTCACGTACTCACGGTCAGTGACGACCAGCCAGGAAAGGGTAAGGCGTTGCGAGCAGGCTGGTATCAAACTCGAGCCGACATCGTCGTGACCTGCGACGCGGACTTAGGCTCCCTGCAACGGGAACAGCTGGGCGAACTCGTCTTCGGACTCGTTCGACACGAGGGGCTACGACTCAGTAAGGCAGCTTACGACAACTCAGCCGATTCGAGTGGCAGGGTAACCGAATTGGTCGCCAAACCCTTGCTTGAGATCTTTTATCCAACCTGTGCCGATCTGGTGTCCCCATTGAGCGGCGAGATGGCCTTCTACCACCGCGATGTGATGACGCTCGACTTGCCAACCGACTATGGGGTCGACATCGCCTTGTTGATCTCGATTGCCCAACGTTACGGACGTCAAGCGATCACCGAAATTCCCTTCGGCGTTAAGCAACATCCGCACCAACCACTCTCCACCCTTTCGCAACAATCACGACAGGTGATTCGGGCGCTGTTTGCGTCCCTCCAGGACCCCTACGAAGCTCTCCATACCTTCACGAGCCTCTCCTGGCCCGCTGCATTATCGGAGGCGTAGTTCCCCTGACCGCCATCATCGACCAAGCACATCTCTCTTACAACCCGTCGCACTCCACGCCCGATTGATTGGCTCCACGAGACAGTAAACAGACGAAGACACCCTGAAACTGCGTCGCAAGGATTGGTAGGTCGCAGTCTCGCTGTTGGCGATGAAGCGCACACAACGCGGCCGATTGACAAAATCTACCTACAGGTCAAGCAACCGATGCATCGTCGCTTTGATGACCGATGACCCTCGATCGTACCTCAACGCACCTACTGAGACTGACCGGGGGTGATACAAGGTCCATCGCACGTTAGCCGGCTCATCGCTTGCCATCACGGTTGGCGCTTGATCAGCGTCGCAGGTCGTTTCGTCGCCGCAGACGCCTAATCCAATGGCCGCAGAAAACCAACCAGATCCTGTCGAACGAGCGCACCTACTCAGTTGGTCGACGCAACGATCGACGCGACAAGTTCTGCAATCAAATCTAAGGGGTTCGCTATCGCTTGCTCGATTCCAAAATGTTCATCTAGCGCCAGAACGCTATGGCCTCGGGCTTGCACCAAGCGAGCGGTAGCTTCATCTGTTGAACCGACTACCACCACCGCATGGCCGTGAATCCGCTCCACGCGCTCGAGCACACCGCCAACGACCTTTCCCTCCAGCGACGTCGCATCCAAGCGGCCTTCACCAGTCAGCACCAGATCCGCATCTCGCAGGTAGGTGTCAAGCCCCACTCGGTCGGCTACCTCGGCGAAGCCGGAGACCAAAGCACCCCCGATCGCCAACAACGCGCCACCAAGTCCACCGGCGGCCCCAGTGCCGTCGTGTTCGTCCAAATCGACGCCGTACCAGCGTTGATACCAGCCCCGCAACGCGATCAGCCGCTGTGTCAAGAGTCGCACCGCGATCTCGTCGGCTCCCTTCTGTGGACCGAAAATGACGGCAGCCTCGGTGAAGCAAGTACGCACGTCAAGAGCGACCCTAAGCGGGATGGGGATTGGAACCAGACCGAGGTCCACAGCACCGCGAACAAGGCCCAGCCCTCCATCGGTGATAGCTGAACCTCCGCAACCAACGACGATGGCCGTGGGGTTCGCACGCAGTGCCGACTCGAGAACGCTGGCGATGCCGAATGAATCCGCCCTCACTGGATCGTTAGCCAAGGCTCCGCCCACGTTGGCGAGCCCGACGACCTGTGCAGTCTCAACGATAGCCTCAGTTCCGCAAAATCCGAGTTTGGCCACACATGGCCGCCCCAGAGCATCGACGGTGGCGACCTCGTCGAAACGTTCCGCCAACACATCAAGGAGACCCTCGCCACCATCCGAGAGTGGACAGACAACAACCTCATGGTCAGCGAGCACGCCTTGCAAAGAGTCGCCAATCGCACGAGCCGACGCCGTCCCCTTGAAACTATCGAATGCAGCAAGAACTTTCACACCGATACGCCAACCTCATGACCGCCAGACTTATGTCGACTACACTAGAGCACAGAATTTACCATGTCACGCATCATTCGATACCTCTTCGTCACCAACAGGGGACCCGTGCAACTCGGGGAGGACGGTCAAACTCTCGTGCGCTCAGGTGGTGGACTCGCGAGCGGGCTTCTCGGCCTCATGGAGCACCAAGGGGACGCCGAGATCCGGTGGCTCTTCCCCATCTCCACCCAGGCAGAACTCGAAGCTGCACGAATGGGACAGTACCGAGCAATCCATTTGGGCCTTACCCCTACATCTGTCGATGCCGACGATCATCGAATAGCGTACGAGATCGTGGCCAACCAATACTTTTGGTACTTGTTCCACGGTCTGTTCGACCTGAGCTTTGAGCCTATTTTCAATCATCAGTTCTTTGACGCCTACGAGCACTATCGCCGTTTCAATGCTCAATTAGCCCAAGCGGCCTGGAGGATTGATCTCACCGACACCATGGTCATCATCAATGACTACCACCTTATGCTCGTACCACACATGCTGCGCTCCCTCGGCTTTGATGGCCCAATTGCCTTATTCTTTCACACACCAATCTGCACGGCTGCCGAGTCGAAACTCATGCCAGCTACCGTACGAGACGAACTCGCCACCAGTTTTTCAGCCGCAAACGTGATCGGGCTCCACGCCCATCAATGGGAGCAGAATCTCATAGACTCGTTTGGTGCAGTTGGTCCTGCCCTGCCCCCGACCATCGTTGCACCGATACCGGCGGACACCCAAAGCATCGTGAACTCCCTCGACGATGCCGATGTAGCACGTGAGAAAGAGCAAATGGCAGGGCTGACCATGGGTTTGCCTACGCTACTTCGCGTCGACCGCATCGAGCCTTCAAAAAACCTAGTTCGAGGTGTCTGGGCGATCGATGAGTTCTTGCGGCGAAACCCCAAGGCCGTGGGCGGGTTCAGGGCTCTGCTCTTCGCCTACCCATCACGTAGCATGATTCCTAAATATCGTCGGCTCGTAGAGGAACTAACGACGTCGGTTGGTGAAGTAAACGACCATTGGAGTCGATCTGGATGGCAACCGATCCATCTCGACCTCTCTGATCGGCCAAAGCGCAGTCTCGCGAGCTACCAGCTCTTTGATACTCTGCTGGTCAACCCGCTACGCGACGGACTGAACCTGGTTGTCTTTGAGGCTGCACTCGCCGCCAAACCCAATGCGCAGATCGTCCTCTCGACCGGTACCGGTGCCGCAGAACATATCGGTCAATGGGTTGAGTTGATCGACCCCCTCGATATCGTTGCAACCGCCGAGGCACTGGAGAGGGCCCACCTCGGCGGTGACCTTGCTCCCCTGACGGCCTGGACGAAGGCGAATACATGGACGAAGTGGCTTGAGACGATCAGTGCCGCAATTCGCTGATTTCTGCAATGCCTACCGCGACGATCCTACGGCAGCGCTGCTTGCCTTCGACTTCGACGGCACACTCGCACCGATCGTCGCAACTCCCCAACAGGCGCAGCTCGATCCTTCACTGACAACGCCCCTACAAGCGCTTGGAGAGCAGTCCAACGTTGTCGTCATTTCTGGCCGTCCTACCGAATTCCTGCGCTCACGACTAGCGGGCATCAAAGCAACACTGATCGGCAACTACGGGCGCCCTGAGACGATCGATGGCCAAAATCTCGCCGTACGGGATGAGCTTGCCCGCCGGGCTGCTCGAGAACTGCCAACGACTGTACTCGTCGAGGTCAAACCCAGTTCGGTTGCACTCCATTACCGGCGCGCCCCGGAGTTGGCGTCAGCGGTAACGGCTTGGGCCCGTGCGGTCACCGAGGCCAACATCACCCACGAGTTCGGTAAATCCGTCGTCGAGTTAGTGATTGGGGAGAACGCATCCAAAGATGCCGTGTTACGTCGCTTGAGCGGCACCTACCGAGCCGTCCTGTACGCTGGCGACGATCAAGGCGACGTGGCGCCCCTGCAACTGTTGCCGACGCTTACCGCCCTTACCTGTGGGCTCGTCATCCTCTCAGACCAAACTCCACCGGACCTACTCGACATCGCTGACGAACAGATAACGCGGCAACAATTCCGAGAGTATCTACGTTCATTAGCCGGCCAATAACCTGACATTTGTTGGAGATCACCCTACAAAAGTTCAGAACGGTCAAATTGTTCCGATAGCTTTGGACAACTTGCACAATGCAAAAGGTGGAGCTGGTTATGGGAACTGTACAAGAAACCTGGCAGGACCGTAGGGATCAAATCCTGCAAGCAGCTATGGACGTGCTCGCCAACGACGGTGCGAGTAGCCTTACCATCCGCAGAGTGGCAAAGGTAGCCGGCGTCGACCCAGCGCTGATCTACCATTACTTCGGCTCGAAGGCGGATCTGCTGCAAGAGGTGACCTATATCCCGATAACGATCATGACTGCCCTCTCCGACCCCACCCACGATCTCGCCTGGAAACTATCCCTCTTTGAAGTCGACGGGGCCACACAATGGATCAGCGCGTTGCTTGTATGCTTGGCTGATGCCCAAGATCACGGCAAGGAGCAGTTTGAGCTCCTGCTTGACCTTCTTCTTCCGGATGCGACCCTCGCGAAGCGGACGATGGTTGTGGGATTATTGGTGGAACGATATCTATTAGGTGCGCCCGACTGCGTAGGCGACGCCCTCCAGCGCTACACGCAACTCGTCGAAGCCGTCTAGTCCAAAATCACCCCGCGAGGCAGATCCCGCGGATAGTCGCTGTCTCGAAATTGTGGAGCGAGCGACCTGGGCACCTTGAGGTGGCGAAGATCCGATGCTAGGTGACGCAATGAATCACCAGGTGGCGCTTGTTGCAATAGCCGGACCGGAATGCCAAGGATATCCCAAGAAGGTCTTCCATCGACAACCGCCACGCACGGGACACAGAGCGCTTCGCGCACAAACCAATACACGCCTGTTGCTTCGAGCTGGTAGAGATCGACTGGAAGCACGATCACAACACCTGAGTTGCCCAAGACGCCGCCGATCGCTGCTTCATGCAACGCGCGCGCGGGGCCATTGCCGGCATCGAGGAAGAAGCCACAACCCGTTTGGTTCCCACCGACCTCGATCACCCGTGGACCAACCACCGAGCTGACGAGATCGGCGAGCCATTGTGCCTGTGGAAGGCCGTCATGATATAAGCCCGCCTTATCGCGGCCCATGCGAAGAGAGCGTCCGCCAGTCAGCAGACAGACCACTGGGCGCATCAGGCTGTGCTCGACGAATCACCAACGACCATTGTCACTACGCTACTAAGAATGAATCGCCGCAAGCACCTGATCGACAGCTACGGGCGCGAAATTCGTGACCTGCGTATCTCGGTCACCGATCGCTGCAACTTCCGTTGCACTTACTGTCTCCCCGAAGAAGGGATCGAGTGGCTGCCACGGCACGACCTCCTGACCTTCGAGGAGATCACAGAGATCAGCCGTGTCTTCACTGAGCGCTTTTACATCGAGTCGATCCGCTTGACCGGCGGCGAACCCACCGTTCGTGCTCAGCTACCACGCCTGGTGGGTATGCTTGCCGGGTTACGGAATCACGAAGGCAACAAGATCAACCTCTCTCTGACCACCAACGGCGTCACATTGCCACTCATTGCTGAACCGCTGCGCGAGGCAGGTCTTGATCGAATCAATATCTCGTTAGACACCCTTCGGGCCGATCGCTTCCTCCAAATCACCAGACGTCCACAATTTGAGCGAGTGCTCGAGGGTATCGAAGCAGCGCAAGCCGTAGGTTTCGCGCCGATCAAACTGAACGTCGTCGCCATGCAAGGTGTCAACGATGACGAAATCGTCGACTTTGCCCGTTTCGGGCGTGAACACGACCTCCAGGTTCGCTTCATCGAGTTCATGCCACTCGATGGATCGAATGCATGGGAGCGCACTGACGTGCTCTCTGCGGCAGAGATCCTAGCCCAGATCGATCGTGTCTTTCCGGTAGAGGAGCCCCAGCGCGGCACGGCTCCGGCCACGACCTATCGCTACCGCGACGGCCAAGGCTCATTCGGCATCATACCGACGGTTACACAACCATTTTGTGGAGACTGCGATCGGGTTCGCCTCAGTGCAGATGGCAAGATTCGAACGTGCCTGTTCGCACTCGACGAGCACGATCTGCGCATGATGCTTCGCGCGGGGGCATCCACCCAGGAGCTGGCTACCCAGATTGAAGCCATCATTGCCACAAAATGGGCTGGGCACTCCATTGGGAGAGTCAACTTCATTCGACCGCCAAAATCCATGAGTCAAATCGGCGGTTAATCGTAAAATCGCCGCCGCGCCCACGATTTGCCACCTAAAGTGTAGGCATGGCAGATCGAGAGCTTACGCACCTTGACCCGTTGGGTCGAGCACGGATGGTAGATGTCACCCCGAAAGAGCCGACGCACCGGCGGGCGCTGGCTCGGTGCAAGGTGTTCATGAAGCCAGAGACGACCGCTTTGGTCGCCAACAACGCGGTCAACAAGGGTGATGTGCTCGGTGCTGCAAGAATCGCCGGCATCCAAGCGTCGAAGCGAACTCCTGATCTAATTCCGTTGTGCCACCCTCTCCTGATTGGCTCAGTGTATATCAACTTCACCCTAGGTGACACCTATGTCGAGGTGGAGGCCCAAGTCGAGACCGTCGACCGGACCGGCGTGGAGATGGAGGCATTGACAGCGGCTTCCATCGCGGCACTCACGATCTACGATATGTGCAAATCATACGATCGCTCGATGGTTATCGGAGAACTTGCCCTTTGGGAAAAGACTGGTGGCAAGTCCGGGATTTGGCGGCGAGACGAGGGGGAATAATTGTATGCAGGCTGGAATCGTTGTTGCTCTGGTTGTTGGATGGTCGCTCGTGCTCGCGCAACCACTCGTTGGTGCCCACAAGCGCAAGGACTATCTGCGCTCGATCGTTGCCTTCCGTCAACAGCTTGGAGCACTTGAGATGGGAATCCAAAGCTACCCAACACGACGGCTTCCAGCCGAGCCAACACGCCCGTACTCCTCGCCGATGCCAAGTTACCGCAGACGGCAACGTACGCTCGCTTCGCTGACGCTCTCACTTGTGATCGGGTTGATTCTCACAGCAGTTGCCACGCCCATCGGTCTCGTGCTAACCCTCATCAGCCTGTTCTCGATCGTTGTGTTCCTCATGCTCGTACGCGCGAGCAAGAACGTTGCCAAAGCACGCGTATCCAATCCGACACAGCGACGTATGGCGCAATCGCCCGTAAGTGCCTCCGAACGAGCCATCGCCTGAGTTTGATCGGGTAGACTTTGCTACGCCCGGGGGTGTAGCTCAGCTGGTAGAGCGCTACGTTCGCAATGTAGAGGCCGAGGGTTCGAGTCCCTTCACCTCCACCCCGTGTTGCGGGTCCATATCACCCGCAATGGCCTCGTCGCTGAGGCGCCCACAACGACTGGAGCTTTCGACGCAGAACCAAGACGAGCCCCTGGCCGAGCGGCGCTCAACAATCGTTGGGACTGGGCACCGACCGCCCGTCAGATTTCGCTGTAGCAGATACGGACGATAGGACGCTGACGCTGCCTGATTTGGGTCTTGAGTTCGGTGGGAGCTGGCTGCACACATCCCAACCTCGTTAAGCTCAAATTCTCTGGCACGAAGCGACCCGACGCGCACCATCGTATGGTTAACCATGAGTCGAGCCACCGGTGTCAGTAATGATCACCCATCCAAGCGGACCATGGGAGCGCCAATACGACCGTTAGGTCGTCGCAACGTCACAGAAGGCGCCCGAATATCTCCTACCACCCGGGGGTAGCCAACCGTGACACGGATACCCCATTGCAACTGAGAACTTTAACGATGTCCGAGGCATTGGTAGCCATCATGAACCTCGTCGGTGTGTGTCAACGTTCGCCGTTAGACTCAAGCCACCTGTCGAGGATCCACATTGGGATCGATCGCCAACCGCTCGGGAGTCAGCGCAATGATAGATGTAGCCAGAGAAAAGCAGTTAGCAGCCCAGGAGGCAGTATCCTTCGTAAAGGACCATATGACGGTCGGTCTTGGAACCGGGTCAACCGTCGCCTTTCTCCTCTCGGCACTCGCACAAACACAACGCCGGATTCGGTGTGTGGCCACCTCACCCCACACCGAAGCGATCGCTCGCCAGCTCGGCCTCGTGGTCGAGCCCTTTACCGATGTCTCTAGCCTCGATATCGCTATTGACGGCGCCGACCAGATCTCAACCGAGGGTTGGCTTGTCAAGGGCGGTGGAGCTGCCCATACCCGTGAAAAGCTCGTCGCCATTACCGCGCAATACTTTGTCGTCATTGCCGATTCCTCAAAGGTCGTCGAGCGGATCCATGGCCCGATACCCTTGGAGCTTTTAGCCTTCGGGCTTGGATCCACGCTGCGTCGACTCGGTAACAGCACCGTCACCCTCAGGGACGTCCCGCTGAGCCCTGACGGAGGTGTGATCGGCGACTACCACGGTTCCGTCGATGACCCACAAGCTCTTGCATCATGGTTTTCCGCCACGCCGGGGGTCGTAGACCACGGGCTCTTTCCCCCATCGATGGTCGGAACAATCTTGATCGGACACACCGATGGAACGGTGGAGCGGCGTACGATCAGCGCGCCGAGCTGATGGAACCCCCGACACGCTCCAATGCTGTCACGACGACCTTAAGCTCTCTCGAGCAGCACAAACGCTCAGGCGGCACGGCTAATCACGCGAAGCGGCCGTGGTCGTCATTGGTCGGAATCAAACAAAGACGCATAGCACCAACGCCTCTGGATTGGAGGCGTTATGCAACCTCAATCAGTCCGGGTTGCTCGACCGCGCCGCCAGCAGCTCTGCGAGGCACATCGGACCCACACTCCAGACGGCGACACTTTCTTGCATCCCTATAATCCACACCACCGAGCATGATCACCTCACGTGATGGAAGCTGAAAATACCTGATCGACCGCACTCTTGAATTCCTGTTGGAACGCAGTATCACTCATGTCAACCGTGAGCCCTTCAGTGAGAGCCCGTGAGAAACTCGCAATCATGCCATGATTGCGAGCGAGTCGGCTCGAGGCCTCGTCTCGAGAGTACCCCCCAGAAAGAGCAACGACCCGCACCACATTTGGGTGTTGCAGCAACGGTGCATAAAAATCGTCCTGTTCAGGCAACGTGAGCTTGAGCATGATCAACTCGTCAGGCACCAACCCCTCAAGGGACTCCAAGATCGCGTCACGCAGCATACGCTCAGCTTCAGACTTCTCAGGGCTCGTGATATCGATCTCTGGCTCAAGAATCGGTATCAGGCCTCGACGAGCGATCGTGCGACCAATCTCAAACTGCTGGTCAACCACCGCCTGAATCCCTCTCGCATTTGCCAAGTGAATGAACGACCGCATTTTGGTGCCAAAGACACCTTTTTGGATGGCTCGAGCGAGCAATCCCTCAAGCCCAGGCATGGGGTTCATACAGCGGGCTCCGTCGATCTCATCTGCCAAACCCTTGTCAACCTTGACGAAGGGGACCACATGGCGCTCGGTCCAGAGGTAGGTCGGGGTATCCAGGTTTGCGACCTTTCGATCCATGGTGTCCTCGAACAGAATCGCTCCAAGGATCCGATCTCCTCGAAAACTCGGGTCGGTCATAATCCTTGTACGCATCTCGTGCATCAGATCCAACATCTCAGCATCGCCGTGATAGGCCTCCCGAGGGATGCCATAATGCGCTAACGCCGACGGTGTGCTCCCACCGCTCTGGTCGAGCGCAGCGATAAATCCCGACCCGGACCGCATCTGTTCAAGCTGCTCGTCGTTCATGTCCCTCCTCCGCTTCGGTCCAGCATACCAACAACATCGGCCCGACGGCGAGGTCGTAGTTGCCAGCACGTTCATGACCACCCCTACGATGGTCCGATGGGCATCCCCATCGTCTCGACCTCAAAAATCGACTCTAACACCCCCTAGCGGTAGCCCCAGTCGCTACCGCGACTCGCGATTCGTGCTCTCAGTACCCAGCACGGCCACCCGTCCAACCTTGCAATCAGCTGTTCGCGGGCTTGCATTGACGACCGTCACCCATCCACTTTTGGTGGCTCAGACAAGTGTCGTCTACAATTTGATTGATCAACGTGAGGACACAGAGGTTTCTCTAACTTTCGCGACCGAGCGGACAGTGCGCAAGCCGTACCTCGTCGAGAGGGCGAGGAGCTAACGAAGACGAGGAGCAAAGATGGGCACCGACAGGGCAAAACGCATCACCGTCGCCGAGGGGGACGGCATTGGACCAGAAATCATGGCTGCCACTCTGGATATTCTTGAGGCCGCAGGTGCCAATCTCGAGATTGAACGCATCAAAGTAGGTGCGCAGGTCTTTGAGCAAGGCATCTCGTCCGGCGTCGAACCAGGCGCCTGGGACTCGCTACGACGCACCAAGGTTCTACTGAAGGCCCCAATCACCACACCACAAGGTGGTGGGTTCAAGAGTGTCAACGTGACCATTCGCAAAACGTTCGGACTCTATGCCAACATACGTCCTTGCATCTCCTACGCACCGTTCATCCCAACCCAGCATCCGGGTATGGATCTAGTCATCATTCGTGAGAACGAGGAGGACCTCTACGGAGGCATCGAACATCGCCAGACCCAAGACGTCTTTCAGACGCTCAAACTCATCACACGCCCTGGCAGCGAGCGCATTATTCGTTATGCCTTCGAGTACGCGCGCCGCTACCACCGCCACAAGGTCACCAGCTTCACTAAGGATAACATCATGAAGCTCTCCGATGGAACGTTCCACAAAATCTTCGATGAGGTCGCGGCCCAGTATCCCGATATCGAATCCGAGCACTGGATCATCGATATTGGAACCGCGAAGCTTGCCACCGCACCAGAGCAGTTCGACGTTCTCGTTTTACCGAACCTCTATGGAGATATCCTCTCGGATGTCGCAGCCGAGATCACCGGCTCTGTCGGATTGGCTGGCAGCGCAAACATTGGCGATGAGATTGCGATGTTCGAAGCGATCCACGGATCAGCACCCCCATTAGCAGGTCAAAATGTGGCCAATCCATCGGGCCTTCTGATGGGAGCCGTCTTGATGTTGGTTCACCTTGGGCTCGGGGAGATCGCTACCAGTGTCCACAACGCCTGGCTGCGGACGATCGAAGATGGTGTCCATACCCAAGACATCTTTACCGAGGGTCGATCAGAGCGCATGGTGAGTACCGCAGAATTTGCAAAGTCGGTAATCGAACGACTTGGAGAGGCTCCTCAACAGCTCACACCTGTTCACTATCCAGATACGGAAGAGCCAATCGCCGTTACGGTAACGGATCGTCCAATCGAGGTCAAGACCATTGCGGGGATCGACATCTTCCTCGAATGGCGAGGTAGCGCTGACGAACTCGGTCACATGATCGAGGCAAATCTCAACCCCCATATGGGGCTGATCATGATCAGCAACCGCGGCCAGAAGGTGTATCCAGATGGAGCAGCCGAGACCTTCTGTGTCGACCACTGGCGTTGTCGGTTTCAGGCGGCCGATCCATCGACCGTTCTCACAACCGCGGACCTTATCGATCAGCTTCGTCGGCTCGACGCCGCTGGGTTGCCGTTCATCAAAACCGAAGGACTGTTCGCCTTCGATGGAGTCCCGGGCTACTCCCTGAGTCAAGGGCAATGATGTCGTCCCCGGCGCAGCACCACAACGATTACTCGCGTGCGCTAAGGGTCAGTGATTAGCACAGCACCACATCATCTCGATCAGATTGAGGCAAGCAAGACGGCCAGGAGACCTGTGAGGAAAATGCCGTCAAATGTTCCTGCCCCACCGATTGAGACGATCGACGCACCGAGGGATCGTGTTTTGTTGAGATTCGACAAATCAGCACCGACGAGTACCCCCATGACCCCGATAATATAGGCGAGCGCTGCGAGATAGTGAACGGTGAGCAGTGACGCGAGGATCACGGCGACAAGGGCCGGTAAGACAATCGGCACCGCGATCCCCACACCTCGTATAGGACGGGCGACGAAACGGACCACTACTGCTGCAATTGCCACTCCGATGAGTGCGAGCAACTCCAAATGATCATGAACCGCAAGATATACCGATAACATCGTCGGGATTACGGCTCCACCGAGGTTGACCGCAATCGTCGTCTCGCTAGGACGCGGCGGCGTCGGTATTACATAACGGATACCAAGAAAGCTGATCGAGCGCTCGATGGGCTGCTCGACTGGGTTGTGAACGCGGGCCACAGGGACGTTGATAAAACTCCCGACAATGGTGCCAACGAGCGTGAGCAGCAGCCAACCGGGAGCGATACCAATCCGTCGATATGCAAAGCTCAACAGATCCAGCGCTACCAATCCGATCAAGATAGCGAGTAAGAAGGCTAACGCGAGGAAGAACGGCCATGCAAGCGCCCAGTACACAGAACGACGCATACTACTTCTCCATTCCTAAGGGCTAGCACCAACGCTTGGCGCTATCACACCCTCCAACCTAGCGCTACCGCGCACAACCTGACCGAGCGGTGACTGAGGGGCTCCGTGATGCCTGAGTCCATGAAGAGCCCATTAAGACGACCACGATCTTTGCCGATTATTCGAGCAGGAAAGTCCTGGCCACGGCCCTCGGCATCAAAAGAGAAGCTCCGCGGTGTTGCATGAGTGGGCCTAGAGCCGCTAAGTTAGAGCATAGATCTACTCGACAAAGGAGTCGAAGTTGACACTTACATCGAAGAAGCCTGCCAAAAATCCGGTCTTTAGCGGTTTGAAGGAGCGTCTCAGAGACCTCGAGTCTCAGGCTCAGACGCCTGCGAAGCGTAAGGCCTTTCTCGGTTTTGCCCGCCTCTTTACGGCTCACATCGATCCAGAGGAAGAGACCGCCTTCTCAACCGACTTCGTCATCGCCGCACTGACCTCGCAGATGCATACGCTCGATGCCATCGGAACCGATGACATATGCGTGATGGAGATTGTTCGAGGGTCTGATGTGGTGCGGATTCGTTGTCGGCCCGATGGGTTCTCCGAGTTGGAATCCGTCTTTTCGACCATGCGAGCTCCAGGAACGATGATCTCCATCGTGAGCAACGACATGGAATTCCTCGTCGACACATTCCTGCAGACCATTCGAGAGAAGTCTGATCGACTCACGACGATCCACCCAATTCTCGAACGATCCGATCTCGCAAGTTGTGGCTGCAATGTCTCATCGGCCCAACCATCGGACCTGCTTTCGTTCTTTGCCGCACAAATCCCCATCGCAGTCACCAAGGTCGAGGCTGAACAATTACTGCGAACCCTTGCCAAACGCTATCAGCAGTTACACCACTTCAACCGTGACCGT
This sequence comes from Ferrimicrobium sp., assembly GCA_022690815.1. Taxonomy (NCBI): domain Bacteria; kingdom Bacillati; phylum Actinomycetota; class Acidimicrobiia; order Acidimicrobiales; family Acidimicrobiaceae; genus Ferrimicrobium; species Ferrimicrobium sp. The sequence goes on along the minus strand of JALCZJ010000007.1, from coordinate 9,449 downwards.
GACCGCATGCTGTCAGACCTTCTCCATCTCGTTGAAGATCAGGAGTTCCCGATCAACGGAAAAACTGAGGCTCCCGTCAGCGACTCTGCATTCTCCCACTTTTTGCCTTTTGCCGAGATTCGCCGTCCAAAGAAAGGCGCTCGCCTCGATCTTGGACTCACCCGCGAGGATGTCGTCATCGATCGGCAGTGGCCACGGGGGCTCACAACGAGCTATCGAATCCAGGTCCTGCCAGCACGTTCCGAGATTCTTGACTTTTCGCAACTGCGCGCCGTCTCATTCAAGGCACCAGAGGGGGAGGTCGATTTCGTCGGCATCTTTCGGCCGCATCGCACTGGTTCAATAGGGCTAGCGGTGCCCGAGGTAGCGACCCGCCTTGAGGCGGCACGCCAACGCCTGAACTTGCTCCCTACGAGTCATTCCTATCGAGTCCTACGGGACTTCGTTACCTCGCTCAACATCGATACCGTGCTTGCCCTGCAGATGAACGATTTTCTTGAGCTCGCGCGTGCCGGCCTCCTGGTCGAAGAGGTCTCTCGCACGCAGGTGTTTCTCAGTCAAGAGCCGACTGGCCCACGTCATCTCCTTGTGCTGGTGCCGGGTGATCGCGTCGAATTTGGGATTGAAGATCGCATTGACGATACCTTGTCGATCTACTGCGAAGGGGTCCCCAAGCAGGTTGGCCGGTTCTATGGTGAACGCCGCCTCGTGCTCGAGTACGTACTGCTCGGCTCGCTCACCCCGGATGGCCTCGATAAGTTGCGCGACGAACTGGATCGGGTAACTACCCCGTGGCGGGCCCGGATCCGTGCCAAACTGCGCCAAGAGATCGATTCAGACTTCTTGCCGAAGGTGCTTGGTGCACTTGACCTTGTCGCCGAGTCGGTCGAAGAGAGCTACCAACAAGAGGAGAACGACGAATTTATCACCTCTGACCTGGTCGCCATTGCGTCACTGTTGGAGTCTGATCGTCGCCTTTCGACTCGTCTCCTGATCGGCACCGACGGCGACCTTCGCCTTCATCTCATTCTCCTCGGCAACAGACTGTCTCTCTCGCAAATTTTGCCGGTGATCGAGAACTTTGGCCTCAAGGTCTCCGACGAACAGCCATACCGTGGTCGAAGCGGCAACCGCGAGCTCTGGATTATCGACCTCGGCCTTGTCGTCGACGACGATCAATCCGCCGAACGCCTCAACAGCGAGCGCGTTCGAGAGCGAGTTGAGCAGTCGCTGGCTGCGATCTGGCTCGGCCATGAAGAGAATGACCAGCTCAACCAGCTCGCGATCACCGCTGATCTGAATCCAGAAGAGATTGCTGTGCTGCGTGCCTTGGCCAGCTATCTACGACTGACCAACCTCGGATACTCAGAGGCCTATTGTCAACAAGCTCTGGTCGGCCAACCCGTGCTTGCACGTATGTTGGTGCGCCTCTTCTTTAACCGATTTGATCCGGACATCTCCGACATGGATCGGGAGGAATCAGAGGGACGACTAATGAGTTCGTTGGATGAAGCACTGGCAACGGTCTCATCGCTTGACCAGGACAAAGTACTTCGCGGCATGAGTGAACTCATTCGAGCCATGTTGCGCACGAACCTCTTCCAAGCCGAACGCAAAGCAGTGGCCTTCAAAATCGACCCTCGCCCACTCACGTTCCTTCCTGATCCAAAACCACGCTACGAGATCTATCTCCGCAACGAAACCACCGAAGCCGTCCATCTGCGTGGCGGACCCGTGGCTCGTGGCGGTATCCGTTTCTCCGATCGCATGGAGGACTTCAGAACGGAAATCCTCGGGCTCATGAAGGCACAGACCGTCAAAAATGCCGTCATCGTGCCAGTCGGGTCCAAGGGTGGGTTCATCGTCAAGGACCTTGATCCCAAGAGTCGCAATGCGGCCAAGATTGAGCGATCATATCGGATCTTCATGGAGACATTGCTCTCACTCACCGACAATCTCATCGCCGGCAAGATTGTACCTCCTGAACAGACGCTATGTCATGACGGCCCGGATCACTATTTGGTCGTCGCAGCCGACAAGGGAACAGCCACCTACTCAGATATCGCTAACGAGATCGCAGTGAGCCGTGGCTATTGGCTTGGCGATGCCTTCGCCTCTGGTGGGTCTCACGGTTTCGATCACAAGCAAATGGGCATCACGGCCAAGGGTGCCTGGGTCTCAGTCGAGCATCTCTTTGACTCGCTTGGCATCGATGTCGCGCGAACGCCGATCCGCGTCGTCGGCATCGGCGACCTCTCTGGCGATGTGTTCGGCAACGGCATGTTACGATCACACCAACTCAAGCTCGTTGCCGCCTTTGATCATCGGCACATCTTCCTCGACCCAGACCCTGAACCCGAAGTCTCTTGGCAGGCCCGCGCCGCAATCTTCTCGCAAGGCGCTGGCACCACTTGGGAGGATTATCCCAAATCGGCTATCTCCGAAGGGGGGGGTGTTTTCCCTCGTAGCGTCAAGAGCATCACGATTTCCCCTCAAATCGCCGAGGTACTTGCCATTCCCGTTGGCTCCTATGAACCGAATCAACTCATAAAGCACATCCTGGGCGCACCGGTCGACCTTCTCTTCAATGGAGGCATCGGCACCTATGTTAAGGCCTCGACCGAGGCTAACATCGACGTTGCCGATAAGGCGAACGACCCGGTGCGACTCAACGGTAACGAGGTGCGTGCCAGGGTAATCGGCGAAGGAGGCAACCTTGGCATGACCCAGCTTGGGCGTATCGAGTACTGCCTGAGCGGTGGTCACTGCAATACCGACTCGATCGACAACTCGGCGGGCGTCGACACATCCGACCACGAGGTCAACATCAAGATCGCTCTTGATGCCCTCGTCCAGGAGGGAGTACTCACCGTCGACCAACGCAACGACGTACTTGCACAGTGCGTCTCAGAGGTTGAGACGCAAGTGCTCGCCGACAATGTGTACCAGAACTGGGCATTGTCAGCGGCCGAGGCGCGGTACGATCGATCATGGGGGGAGATCACGCGGCTGTTGAGGCATCTCGTTGATACCGCTGGGTTAGCCCCTAGCGTTGAGAGCCTACCGGATCCATCGATCACCGCAGTCGACACCCCGAGTCGTAAGCTGACAAGGGCTGAACTCGCCATCATTATCTCCTACGTCAAGCTGGACCTCAATCAACAGCTGATGGAGAGTTCACTACTTGACCATCCCCTCACCGATGGTCTCTACGAGGAGTACTTTCCGTTGCCCGTGCGCCAACGAATCGAGCAACTCTCACTTCGACACCCGTTACGCAGAGAACTCATCGCCACGACCATCGCCAACGTCATCGTCAACCATGTTGGCGTGTTCGGCGTTCAGGCAATCGCGGCCGCAGCGAACATCTCAATTGTCCAGGCAGCCGAGTATCTTTACCTCGCGTTGGTGCTCACCGATGCACGTACAACCGTGCGTCGCCTGCTCTGGTCGAGCGGGACGTCGTTTGATGCCCGCATGGATGCCTATCTCGGCTTTCAGGATCTGGTCTGCACTTCTGCACTTGAGCTGCGACTCGTGCTTAGCCAGCCCGACAAACTCTTTGATACCGATAACTTGAGCCAACTTGTGACTCAGGTGAAGACGGTTGCTCGCGACTTGAGTGCGCGCGAAGAGCTGCCCACGAGCTGGCTCCAGCGCCGGGAGCACTTGGCACAGGCTGAAATCGACCAGCAAGCGATCGATCTCCTAGTTCCGGGGCGCGCGCTCGCTCTCTATCTTTCGCTCCTCGTCGATCAAGCCAACTCGATTGATGACCTTGAAGGCTTCGTCGAATCCCTCTACCAGCTTGAGCTCGACAGTGGCATCGCTACGACACGAGAGCTACTAACAGCCGCATCGACATCTGATCTCTCATCTGTTCTTGCGCAACAGCAGGTTCAGGATCGACTCAACAACCTCTCGAGAACCTTGTATCAGGGGCAACCGCTTGACGATGGCATCACCACGGCCGTCAACAAGGTTGCGGAGAACTTACGCAAGGGAGAGATGTTGCAGGCGTTGCTCGAGAGCCTGAAGTTCTAACGCGCCAGCGGGCCCGCCAAGGACCTGATTTTGATTGTCGAAGCAACGGTGTGTGCCGGTCTTGTGTAGGGACCAGAAGATCCTAGTCAGACGCCATTAGCTTCGTCGGCAGCGCGATGAGTTCACTATCGTTGAGTGGCGTTCCAAATCGATCGACAAACAGGTGTGGCTCTAGTGGCCGACGGGCTTGCCACTGGAATCGCTCTAGATCGGGCACCTTCTCAAAGTGTGTGACCGGGCCGACACAGAGCCAGGCCACTGGTCGCAGGCCAGCGGGTAGGCCGATGAGTTCAGCGAGAAATTCCTCTCGGTAAAACGAAACCCACCCTACTCCGACCTCCTCAGCTGTAGCCGCCAACCAGAGGTTTTCGATCGCCAAACACACCGAGTACAACCCCGCGTCAGCAATCGCATGACGGCCAAGGACGTGTGGGGAACCCCGTTCCGGATCGTAGGTGACGACGATACCAAGGCTTGCATCTAGGATTCCTTCGATCTTGATCCTACTGAAGCGTTTCCTTGCTTCGTCGTCGAGGCTTGCTTCGAAGATGGTGCGCTCACTCTGTACGTGTTCATGGAATGCCTGTCGCGTTGGAAGTGCTTCAACCAGCACGAAATCCCATGGCTGGGACATCCCTACGCTTGGGGCGGCGTGGGCAGCAGTCAGTATCCTCCCGAGCACCTCTGGATTCAGGGGTTCACCGTTAAACTGACCCCGAACATCTCGGCGCCCAAAGATGACATCATAAAAGCCGGCTTGATCCACCTTATTCCCTTCTTCGTCTCGCATCTCGCATCTCGCATCTCGCATCTCGCATCTCGCATCTCGCATCTCGCATCTCGCCCAAGGCTACACGCCGTGATGCGCTCAACACAACCGCGAGCACCAACACGGCCAGGGCACCGAGGTCTATGACAGGCTGCGGGTGAAAGTCCGTGGTTCTCATAAACATAGAGGACATCACCCCCACCTCTCTGGGTCGTCCATCGTCGAGAACAAGTCGTTGAGAACGAGGCATCGACAACTGCATTCATCGTCATCCTCGCAACCGCCCATACATAACTGGGCACCTGGGGTGCCGTGCCATACTGGGCACCTGGGGTGCCCGGGATGGCTGGGGTGCTCTCTTGGCTAACCGGCGGTCAGTGACCGACCGATGAAGCCATCAGCGATAGCACAACGTGCCGGCGTCACGGTCATCTAGCGCTACGTCGTACGATGCATCTCGCATGTCATCGATTGGTGTAGCAACGCCACGTAAACCTTGCTCGCTCACAAACTCAGAGAATTTACAGAAAATGCCGGTTTCGATGCTGCGGTTGTACTAAGTTGGCCCCAATCGAAGTGTCATTTGCCTTCGATTGGGTCGAATCGGCCCGTCTATTAGCTATGGATCAGACTGAGAAGACAGGGGGACCTACTCAATGCAAACAAGTAAACCTGCCGAAGGGGGCCGACTACGGCGTGAAATGTCGTACATCGACCTCAGCTTCGCCGGGCTCGGTGCGATCATCGGCTCTGGCTGGCTCTTCGGCGTGCTCTACGCAGCGAACTACGCAGGCCCAGCGGCCATTCTTGCATGGATTATCGCTGCCGTCATCGTGGTCTTTATCGCACTCGTCTACGCCGAACTCTCGGGCATGCTACCTGAGGCCGGTGGTATCACTCGATTCCCGCACTTCACTCACGGCTCGCTTGCGGGCTTCATCATGAGCTGGGGTGCATTTTTGGGTTATGCAGCCGTGCCTGCAATCGAGGCGGAGGCGGTTGTGCAGTATGCGGAACACTACATCACCTCGTTCCAGAACAACAAGACGCTGGACTTCGTGGTCGAAGCCATCATCCTGCTCGTCTTTTACGCCATCAACATCTACGGGGTCAAGGTCTTTGCCAAGATCAACAGCGTGGTCACCTTCTTGAAGTTCATCACGCCGACGCTGACCATCATCGTGATCTTGTTTGTCGCCAAGCACTGGGGCAACTACACGGCCACGACCGCGCACGGCTCAGGCTTCATGCCCTATGGCACTGCCGGAGTCTTCATCGCCGTCTCCTCGGGTGGCATCATCTTCTCACTCCTTGGATTCCGCCAGGCGGTTGACATGGCCGGCGAGGCAAAGAACCCTCAGCGCGATGTCCCACGCGCAATCTTGACGGCAATCCTCCTTGGAGCACTCGTCTACACGCTGGTACAGGTGGTCTTCATCGCGGCACTCCCGCCGAATGCGATCGCCAAGGGATGGGCGGCGCTGGCCTACACTTCACCATTCGCTCAAGTGGCGACCATTATTGGGCTCGGCTGGCTGGCATCGATCCTCTATGCAGACGCCGTTCTCTCTCCATCTGGGACTGGCTTGGTCTACCTCTCCTCCGGAGGTCGAGTCGTGCTCGGATCAGCTCGCAACAACTACCTCGGTAACAAGTTCCGGGGGATCTCTGAGCGGTTCGGCGTGCCGATCTGGGCAATGTCGATCACGGTGCTCTTCGCGATCATCTTCTTGCTCCCCTTCCCGAGCTGGCAGAGCCTGGTAGGGGTCATCTCATCTGCGACCGCCTTCACCTACGTGATGGGGCCGGTTTCGCTTGCCGTGTTTCGCAAGTATCACAACGACAAGCACCGTCCGTTCCGGCTCGGAGGGGCTAAGGTTTTCGGCGTACTCGCCTTCATCGGTGGCACGTTGATCATCTACTGGTCGGGTTGGGCGGTCGACTGGAAACTCGTCGTGGGCATCCTCGGAGGCACCGTCGTTTACCTGATCGCTTCATGGCTCGGGGCCCCGGTACAGAAGATCACCAGCGAAGACTGGAGATCTGGCATCTGGCTACCGATCTACCTACTAGCGATGCTGGCGATCGCCTACTTCGGTGCGGCGAGGTTTGGGGCACCCTACAACAACCACAAGGGCTTCATCCACTATCCCTACGATATCGTGGTTGACATCGTGATCGCACTGGTCTTCTACGCATGGGCGGTTGCATCCGGCCGCAATAGCACCGACGCGGAGCAGGCCTTCCAACGAGCAGCCGAACTCCGACGCGAGGTACAGGGCGGCGAAGCGAGTCTTGCCGACTAAGAAATCACCAAACCTGCCTCGTCATAACCATGTCGAGGCAGGAATGAACTCTGTTGGGCTGTGACGGTCCACAGGGATCTACGAAGGGGCGGTGCTTGCGCATCGTCCCTTCGTAGATTTTTACGCATTATTTCCGATTGCAGCGAAATACCACTGCACCCTGGCGTGCTGGACGACGGATGGGGATGGCATCCCTGTCCCTCAGTGCCCCAGATAGTACTCGCTAAGGTACTTCTCACCCTCATCGCAGAACACCGTCACGATCGTACGGAATTCCGGATGACGCTCCTTGAGCCGCCGTGCTGCGACGAGGTTGGCACCTGAACTCGGGCCAACAAGGTAGCCGCGCCGTGCGAGCGCGTACATCTCGGTAATCGCATCCAAGCTCGTCACCGCCACCAGCTCATCAACCTCATCGCGGTGTCGTTCGAAGATCCCGGGAATGAAACCATCAGCGATGCCTTCGATCTTGTGATGATGCACCTCGCCACAGAGGATCGTGCACGACTCATCCGGTTCCATCCCGACCAACCAACAGCTGGGGTTGACTGCATGGAAACACTGGCCCACCCCGATCAGCGTACCACCGGTACCAACGCCCATGACGAAGGCATCGGGGAAACGCCCTTCACCCAGATCCGCCAAAATCTCGGGTCCGAACACCTCACGATTCTCTTCAACATTGAGCTCGGAATCGAACTGTCCCGGACAAAAGTATCCAGGTTGTGAACCGATTTGGCGTGCCTCTTGGAGTGCACTGTTGACGTGGAAGTCCCCCAGCTCTCGCACCTGCGCTCCAAAGGCCCTGGAGATAGCCACGCGTTCACTCGACAGGCCCTCCGGCATGAGGACCAGCATCTCGTAACCCTTTTGGGCTGCCACCATGCTCAGCGCGTTGCCAGTGTTGCCACTGGAAGCCTCCACAATCGTCATGCCCGTCTCAAGAAGGCCCTGTTCTTCGGCCTTCTCAACCATGTATTTGGCGATGCGAGCCTTGATGGAGCCCGAGGGGTTCAGGTACTCCAGTTTGACAAAAATGTTATCCTCGACCTCCACAAGAGGCGTTCCGCCGATATGTGCCAAAAGATCAGATCCAAGTTGTGTCGCCATTGACCCATTCCCCTCGTGAGAATCCCACCATCAACCGCTGCTTGTCAGGCCGTCTTCACAAGGAAGAACATTTCAGCCAATCGACCTTCGGGCAATCCCGCGGATGCAGCTCCAGCTGCCAACCATCCGCGAACCATCTCTCGCATACCCGATGGGTCTGGGAGCTGGCTCGCATGCTGTGAAATCGCCTCAATCTTGGCATCAAAAGTATCGGTGACATCCACATAGTGGGTTGGATCGGGGTAGGCCATCAGCGCGACGTCGAGTACCGTGTGGGCCTCGAGGCCGTCTTCGAGCAAATCCTGATGTGTAAATGGGTTGCGGGCATCCGGATACACTGCGCACAGAGCCGCCTCCCCCGCCGCAAGATGATCTGGGTGGGAAGACCCGATGCGAGCAAAGTTACGAATCGGCGATTGGCAGAGCACACGCTCTGGCTTGAACCGGCGAATCATGGCCGTGATGTCGTGTCGCAACTGCATGGACACCTCAAGCGAACCATCGTGATAGCCGAGGAACTCGACGGTATCAACACCAACAGCCTTGGCTGCCGCCACCTGCTCACGACGGCGAATCGAGGGTATCTCGGAGCGTGGGATTGATGGGTCAAATCCACCAGCGTCACCATCGGTGACGATGCAGTAGGCGATCTCGGTACCCTGGGCGCGCCACTTTGCGATGGTTCCTGCGACGCCAAAATCGACATCATCTGGGTGAGCTGTGACCACAAGCACGGACTGAGCAGGCTCTAATTCGGTTAAGGACATGTATTACCTCCATCTTTTCTCCCTCCATCCTACCGGCCTGCCTAACCGGCAACGAAGACTCAGACCGGACCAACCACACCGATCACTACGCCCAGATCACCCCAGAAGATGCCACGACACAGTGGACTCCAGGTCTCCAGGAACAAATCAGATCCTCAAGGCCAGCGTCTTCCGCCTATGCGCTCGCGTCAGGAAGGATAGCCACCGTGGGAATCTTTGGTATACCACCACCCATGATCTGCCCGATGGCCGAGTACCGGGCGAGACGGGTGTAGGCATCATGTCTCTCGTTCTCGTCTGTGAAGCGTCTCCACATCTTTGCCTTCATGTTGCCGATAGCAAAGCAGGACTCGATGTGGCAAACACAGGTATCCACGGCATCAAAGGAGGCTGGTCTATTAGATGAACGTTGATGCCCGCTGGGTATCGACCCTTGGCGTAGTCGCGCAAGCT